>JBOFIZ010000322.1:0-6382 GCA_051650425.1 Bacteroidales bacterium | reverse complement strand
AGATTCCTAAAAGTACCAATAGAAAAACTATTTATTTGCATTAGTTTTAGTTACTAAGTTCAGATTTAAACTGTTTTATTATTTCTGTGATATGCGGTTTTAAGCCTAAATTGATTGAGAATATCAATTCCGCATACATGAAAAAGCAGGAGCGCCTCCCTTGTTGAAAGGAAGGCGCTCCACTATTTTTAATAATTTCGAATAAACTCATCCAGGGTTTTATTTTCTATCTTCATTTTATCCCGTAATCGTCCTTTTTTCTTCGAAATACTGTTTTTTTCGACATGATATACAGCTGCAAGCAGATCTAAGGAAAGTTCCATCTTTAATAAACACAAGAATCTGACATCATCTTGATTCAATTGCGGGTAATCTTTCGCTAAACGGTCTGTAAAATGTTCGAAACAAGCATTGGTGTTTTCTTCAATACTTCTCCAATCAGCCGGTTTAAGAAATATAAAACCTTTATTATCTCTGCTGGCCGATAGAATCGGTACAGACACAAGATTTAATCGTTTGTAGTATTCAGCCTTTACGATCATTTCCTTAGCAAGTAGTTGCTCTTTTTCAGTCTTCTCTTTCAATAGAAGATTTTCAGTCTCTTTTTGCTGAAGTTCTATCGAAATAAGGCGGATGTGTTCAGCTTCTTTTTCACGTTGTTCCCGAAGTAATTGGTTTTCGATCTCTCTCTTCTGGAGTTCTATCTCAAAAAGTTTAGCTTTCTCTTCTTTGATAGATATTTCCAGTTTAATCTTTCGATTTCTGTAAAACAGATTAATGAGAATCAGTATAATGACAATTATCAGAAACGTAATTGATAAATTCGAGAATAAAGCCTTTGTCCGGTATATTTCAAATTTATTTTCGATAAAAGCTTTCCGTTGTTTCTTATAGCTTTGTATCGAGTTAAGTTTTTCCAGAGCCTCTTCTGTGAAATCTCTTCGGAGCGAATCCTGAAGACTGATTAGCTTATCGGAATAATAAAGAGCACTATCTGAATTTTTTTGTTGTTTATATATCTTGTAAAGTCCTTCGTATGCACCAGATTTATCTTCCGGAAGATCACTTTGTGAGGCAATTTGATATAATTTGATAGCTTCATTGCTTCGTCCCGTTTTTTCAAGCAAGTTTCCTTTTACTTTAAAATAACCGAATTTTTTATTGATATTATTTTCTATTGAAAGTGCAAAATCAATGCAATACAAAGCTGAATCATATTGTCCGAGCTTTTCGTAATTGGTGCTTAGCTCTTTTGTAAGTTCAGGAATAGCCTCCGGATCAGAATCAGGTATGATATATATTAAATGTCTTATACGATCAATATTCGCAACTCTGTTTGAATCCAGATTAGTATATGCTTTAGCTAAATTGATCAAAGAATTGGTTATTGCTGTTGAATCCGAATAATCCTCAGCATACTCTAAAGCCCTTTCTCTTGCATCAATTTCATGCTGGTATAGCTTGTTGTGACTGTAGATATCTGCGAGAGAAGAAGTGATCTGATATTTTAGTTTTTTGTTTTTGCAGCCCGGGATAAAGTCCTCAGCATTGATAAAACTACTTGCAGCCTCCAGACTATTACCTTCCTTTTGTAAAAATAAACCTCTTAAATAGAAAGCCCGGGTAATATTGGTTGAATCATCAGATGCAAGAAACTGAAATAAAAGAAACGTAATTAAAGAATCAGATTTGGGATAAATATTTTGCTCGATCCTGATAGCCTGATTAAGAAGCATCTGATAATTTTTTTCATGATGATTCAGTTGAGAATTGTCAATAGAATCCATAAATAAAGAAGCTTTGTCCGGATCTGTATTGGATATTGAATCAATACGGCTGAAACTCTCTCTTAAATTTCTGTTTTCATATTTATTTCTATAAATATAAATCAGGACAGAAAGAGAGGCTAATAAAAATAAGAAAGATAATATATATAGTGATTTCTTATTCATATAATAAATGCTCCATTTTTAGATATATTCGTAATAGATAATTTCGAGCAAACATAAGAAAATAAAACAAAAAAGGCATCCTAAACAGATGCCTTTTTACTTAGTTGCGGGAGCCGGACTCGAACCGACGACCTTTGGGTTATGAGCCCAACGAGCTACCACTGCTCCATCCCGCGATATTTATACTGCAAATGTAGAGTGTTTTGGCTTACCCTCCAAACTATTTCATATATTTTTTTTAAATAATAAATTCGTGTTAATGCTCTCCATTGGAATTCAGCTTTTTACCGCAATGAGGACAAAAATTCATACGTGTAGATTCTATTTCTTCCTTGTCATTACTGTTGTCGTCGAAGAGTCCGCTTTTTTTGCGCTGTTTCTTTGCTTTAGCCTGATTGATTCTACGCATGAATGCAGTAGAGATGATACCGGTAGGGAAAGCAACCATTGAGATGCCGACTAAAGCTGTGACTGCACTTAATGCACGGCCAAGCATCGTAATAGGGTATATATCACCATATCCAACCGTTGTATAAGTGATAATAGCCCACCATAATCCATCACCCACATTTTTAAATACTTCAGGTTGAGCATTACGTTCTACATAATACATGAGGACAGCACAAACAAAGATTACTGAGCTCATTATAAATACTGAAATTAATAACTCCCATTTTACATCGTTAAAAACTTCGATGACCATTTTAAAGCTGCGTGAATATCTGGCAATTTTAAATATAAGTAAAATTCGGCCGAGTTCGATAAGATCCCGAACCATCTCCCCCGAGAAAAAAAATGGCGCAACAAAAGGTAGCATAGCTGCGAAATCAACAAATCCATAGAAAGATACAATGTATTTTAGTCTGGCTTTCCAAAAAGGTGTAATACCATTGTCAAACGGAGCAGTAACGATGCGTAAAAAGTAATCAATTAAATAAATGCTGCCCGAAAAGAAAGAGAATGATAATAACCAGATCTTATAATTTTCAGCCACACGAAATGTACTTAATAGCATAGAGGTAACTGAAAGTAATACCAATACTTCCAGAAATCGACTATAAAGTTTCGACTGAATGATTTGGCTACATTTTTTCTCTAATTTCGAAAGATGTTGGAAATACATGGTTTCTTAATGTTTTATGTAATTATCTTTGCAAAGAAACTTATTTTTAGGTGTTAATTCCAAATCATTTAATTTATGAAACGGACAAAATATATTTTTTTAGTTCTTTTAGCAGCTGCGATAACATTTATAGTTTATAATCAGAAACACCAGGAGCCAGCGGCTGAGTATCAGAAAGATCAGGGACGAATCTTTGGCACGATGTATAATATCTCATATGATTATCCAACTAATCTTAAGAAGGAAATTGAAAAAGAGTTGAAGGATTTTGATCATTCGTTGTCTCCTTTTAATCCGAATTCGATTATCACAAAGGTAAATACGAATGATACGACAGTGATCCTTGATAAATGGTTTATCAATGTTTTTGAATCCGGCAGGCGTGTGGCACAGATCACAGACGGGGCATTTGATTACACGGTGGCACCTTTAGTAAATCTTTGGGGATTTGGCTTTAAAAAAAGTGATTCGGTAAATGCTCAGGCTGTTGATAGTATTTTGCAATTTGTAGGATATACGAAAGTAGCTTTGGTAAATGGGAAAATTATAAAACAAGATCCACGGACAATGATAGATGCGTCGGCAATTGCAAAAGGATATGCCTGCGATGTCGTAGCTGAATTATTACGCTCGCGCGGAATTATAAACTTTATGGTTGAAATCGGCGGGGAAATTGTTGCAGGCGGAGTAAATCCAAAAGGGAAAATGTGGCGTGTGGGCATAAATAAACCGATAGATGATTCGACATCTATGGTGAGTGAAATAGAAGAAGTTATAGAAATTTCGAATATGGCGCTTGCTACATCCGGCAATTACCGGAATTTTTATGTCAAAGATGGGAAGAAGTATGCGCATACTATAAATCCTCAAAGCGGGTATCCGATTCAGCATAACCTGCTTAGTGCAACTGTCGTGGCTCCGGACTGTATGACTGCTGATGCTTTTGCAACAGCCTTTATGGTTATGGGGCTGGAAGAGAGTTTGCGAATCGTTAATGCAGATCCATCTATAGAAGCTTATTTCATTTATACTGATGAAGAAACAGGAGCTTATAAGACTTTTGCCAGTGAGGGATTAAAAAAATATATCGTCAAATAAAGTATGCAGTTGACATTTTTAGGAACAGGCACTTCGGCAGGGGTTCCTGAACTGGGGTGCAATTGTGGTGTTTGCTCTTCATCTGATCCCAAAGACAGACGGACAAGAAGTTCGCTCTTAATTGAGAACGGAGATCAGAAACTACTGATTGATTGCGGACCCGATTTCAGATATCAGGCAATTCGGGAAGGCTTTTCACGGGTTGATGCTTTATTGTTGACCCATGCACATTTCGATCATATAGCAGGTTTGGAAGAAATGCGTCCGCTTACCAGGAATAAGGCTTTGCCTGTCTGGTGTGAGTCTTACGTAGCAATGCAATTACGAAACCGATTGGCATATTGCTTTCAGATGCAGGGAACAGGTTATGCTGCTGAAATGCATTTATGTGAGTTCGACACAAATCCGTTTGAACTTACAGGATTAATGATAGAGCCTATACGATTACTTCATCATCGTTTGCCGATTTGTGGTTTTCGAATAGGTAAACTGGCATATCTGACTGACTTTACAGATATAACGGAAACAGAACTGGCAAAGCTCGAAGGCGTAGAGTTTCTTATTATAGAAGCTCTCAGACAAACCGAGCACATTGCACATATCAGCATGCCTCAGGCATTGGAGTATATCGACCGAATCGGTGCAGCACAAAACTGGCTGATACATATGAATCATCAATTCGGATTGCACGAGGAAATACAACAGGTGCTGCCTGATCATGTGACTGTCGCTTATGATGGACTGAAAATACAAATAGATTAATACATAATTGCAATGAAAAGCATCAAGACATTTATTACCTTATCTCTGCTATTTATTTGCTCACTTCTGTCTGCAAATAAACTGTTTTATGTAGTTGACCTCAAGAAAGAAATTGGCAGCACAACCTGGTTGTATGTTAAGAACGGCTTGCAAGAAGCACATAAACAAAAGGCAGATGCGGTAATTATTCACATGAATACGTATGGGGGAGCTGTTCTTTTTGCCGATTCTATCCGAACTGCGATATTGAACGACTCTTTGCCGGTTTATTGTTTTGTGGATAACAATGCCGCATCAGCCGGAGCATTGATTGCGATAGCCTGTGACAGTATCTATATGCGTAACGGAGCCAATATCGGTGCTGCAACTGTAGTCGATCAGACAGGTAAGCAAATGCCGGATAAGTATCAGTCATATATGCGTTCGACGATTCGCTCTACTGCAGAATCTCATGGGACGGATACTGTCTTTGTGAACGGAAAGGAGGAAATCCGATGGAAACGAGATCCTTTGATTGCGGAAGCAATGGTGGATAGTCGTATCGTTGTTCCGGGATTGATAGATTCAACCAAAGTGTTGACATTTACCACAGAAGAAGCAATTAAGAACGGATACTGTGAAGGTAAGGCAGAGAGTGTTAAACAACTGATAGAAGATCGTTTACATGAAAAAGATTATGAGATAAAGAAATATAATCCAACCTGGTTTGATGAGGTAAAAGGCTTTTTAATGAATCCTGCTTTTCAGGCTGTACTGATCACCTTGTTAATCGGAGGAATTTACTTCGAACTCCAATCGCCCGGTATGGGTTTCCCTTCGATCGTGGCTGTAACAGCTGCAATCTTATATTTTGCACCTTTATATATTGACGGACTGGCTGCCAATTGGGAGATTATCATTTTTATAGTAGGAGTGATCCTTCTGATTGTCGAGATCTTTGCAATTCCGGGTTTTGGTGTTTTCGGAATCATAGGGATTATACTTATCATCGGGGCGCTGATCCTATCTTTGATTGATAATGTTTTATTTACATTTGATCGTGTCAATGAACGCGAATGGGCAAAAGCCTCTATGACGGTATTGATTGGATTCCTGGCTTCGGGAGGACTCTTGATTTATCTGGCAAACCGTATCGGTCATAAAGGACTCTTCCGTAAACTTGCCCTTACAGCCACACAAGAAACAGATAAAGGATACATATCTTCTGATCTGTCTCTGAAAAAGCATCTTGGAGAAACGGGAATTGCGTTTACAGACTTAAGACCATCGGGTAAGATCACGATAAATGGAGTCCATTATGATGCAATTGCCATCTATGGTTTTGTTGAAAAAGGTAAGCCTGTTATTGTCCGCAGACAAGAGAGTGCTCAATTATATGTCGAAGAAATAAAAAATCAAGATTGAATATGAAGTTTTTAGGTATTATTCCCGCAAGATATGCCTCTAC
>JBOFIZ010000321.1:0-3398 GCA_051650425.1 Bacteroidales bacterium | reverse complement strand
GCGCTGATGAAACCATCGAACTTAACTCACCCCCTCCGACTCCATCCGTTTCAGTCAGATGAACCGGCAATTCCAGTGTACATCCGCTGGCAAACATTTGAGTATGCCAGTCTTTCAACGAATCTACGGGAACGACCTTTGTCATTGGTTCTTTTACTCCCTTATGGTCTTTAAATAAATCCCATGCATAAGACCCGATTACATAAGCCAGAAAACACGCTACAAAAAGAAAAATCCAGAATTTCGGATTCTTATGATTCATAACTTTGTGATGAGATTTAATCGGTGCATGACAATTATCACACTCCTTGGATTTCGGCGCATTCACGGTACCACAATTACGGCAAATTATATTATCTGACATATAGTTTAAATTAAGTTAGTTACTTACATTGCAAATATCAAAGACTGATCACGAATATTTCCCTTAATAACGCTTTTCACTACTCAATCGTAATGAGATCAATCGGTTTCTTATCAATATAGTTTTTAAAACGGAAAGAAGGCATACCTAAAGCCATGGCTGCATGAATAGTTCCGTCGATACCTAGCTCTTTAGCGAGTCTGTCTCCGCCCGATTGCTTTGTAGCAGAATAAACGAATCCCATATAGAATTGGCTCACTCCCAGACTCTCCGCCATTAATGATGCGTTCTGATAAGCCAGATTGGAGTCCTCACACCCGAAACGATTTGCCTTCGGAGCATAAACTATTATTGCTGCCGTAGCATTTCGCATAATCATATCATTCCCTTTATCAAACTCTTCCTGAAGGCTTTTAAAGGTAGGAACATATTTATAGGCATCCGGCATGATTTTTTTCAAAACAGGCTTCAATAATGGATTTTCAAGCTTACGAACCGCTCCTTGAAAGATATCCAGCGTAAATTTACTTAGGCTGATCAATCTCTCAGGGTTAGTTATCAACATGAATTTCACCTCTTGTTTATTACTTGCAGTCGGTGCCACATGTCCTGCTTCCAGAATAAGATCCAGATACTCTTTCGGTATCGGCTTTTTCGAAAAAGCTCTGTTTGATCTGCGCTCCTTGCACAAAAGCATTACTGATTCGGCAGAAGGCATTTTCGTGTAATCTATTTCATGTACTTTATCTTCAGGAAACTCCGAATGTACGACTGAATCAGTCGGACAAACTCCTACACAATGACCACAGGCAATGCAATATTCGGGATGTTGCAAATCGATTTTCTTATCTGTATTTGCTTGAAAAATATGCACCGGGCAAATCCGGACACACTTCATACAGGAAATGCACGTTTGTGCATCTACGCTTAGATCATATCTCATTATTTCTCTATTTTTTATTTACTCAAAAAATGGTTTCGAATAATTAATCGTCCCTTTCACATCCTTTAGAGCTCCCGCACATAATTCTATACCCATACAATATTCCGCAGGAACGTCAAACGGCATTTCAATACCAAAAGTTTCCAGTCGAACATAGCCAAACCGAGGGTAATAACCAGCATGTCCCAATAAAACAACCGAAGTAAATCCGGCATTTACCGCCTCTTCATGTGCTCGAAGAATCAACTTTTCACCGATACCCTTTCTCTGATGTTCAGGAAGAACTGCAACAGGAGCTAAAGCCAGTGTCGGATATTGATTATCAATACTGACAGGCGAAAGCAAGATATATCCGACAACCTGGTCAGACGTATCCACTGCAACTAAGCTCAGCGCAGGTATAAATTCAGCACTATTCCGCAAATTTCGAACTAAGATATGCTCCCGATGATCACTATGCGGATCATTTGCAAAAGCTTCCACTAAAAGACGATCTATTTGTTCGTAATCTGCTTTGGATTCCTGACGAATTATTATTTGCATATTCATTTTAATTTTTCTTCCCAATCAGCTTCTTTGAAACCGACCAGAACAAAATCCGGTGCTACAAGAATCGGACGTTTCACCAATTTACCTTCTGAAGCGAGTAAATCCAACAACTCTTCTTCCGATGCTTTTTTAACCACATCTTTCAGTCCTAATTCTTTATAACGTACACCACTGGTATTAAAGAATTTATTGATCGGCAATCCACTTTTCGGAATCCACGCCCTCAATTCTTCTTTCGTTGGATTAATTGTAATAATATCACGTGATTCTACTTCAATTTCATTAGCCTTTAACCATTTCGACGCTTTCTGGCAGGTTCCGCATTTTGCGTATTGTATAAATAACGGTTTCATAATCAATTATATTTTATTCTCCAATAATAGTTGCAACAAGCCTTCTTCCCGAAGCTCTGTTTCTGAATTCACATAAGTAAATACCTTGCCACATACCCATGTTCAATTTTCCGGCAGTAATCGGAATTGTCAGATTTGTACCAATCAGGGAAGACTTGGCATGAGCCGGCATATCATCATCTCCTTCGTAAGTATGCTGATAATAAGATTCTCTTTCTTTTATCAACCGATTCATGATTTCGTTCAAATCAGTCTGTACCTCCGGATCGGCATTTTCATTTATGGACAATGCAGCCGAGGTGTGTTGAATAAAAAGATGAAGAACCCCGATGCGCGGTAAAGCGGGAAGTTTCTTTAATACTTCGGAAGTTACTAAGTGAAAACCTCTCCCTCGCGGTGCAAGCGAGAATTCTATTTGTTGAAACATAAACTTATTTTTAACAGACCTATTTTCACAAAGATAAAAATAAATCACGATGAGCAACCTCTTATTCTAATCTGTATCTATAAAATTAAACAATCTCTTCTTTATATGGGTTCTTCTTAAACTCAAAAATATAATCATTCAGTATATAGTTGAGAGGCTTTTCCCTATCTTTGATAGCAATCTATAAATCAAAACTTGCGTTATGACACAAACTATACCTCAAACGGAATCCCACCCCTTAGAGCCTTTTTTACCTAAACATGCTAAGTTATTATTGCTCGGTAGCTTTCCTCCGCAATCACACCGCTGGTCTATGAATTTCTTCTATCCGAATTTTCAGAATGATATGTGGCGAATCATGGGATTGATCTTTTTCAACAACAAAGAACAATTTGTTGATAACGTTCATAAATCATTCAGAGAGAAGGAAGTTATCGATTTCTGCAATGACAAAGGTTTTGCGATATTCGACACTGCCACCTCCATCAAACGTCTAAAAGATAATGCATCGGATAAGTTCCTCGAAGTCGTTGAGCCAACCGACATCAAAGCACTTCTGGATAAGATCCCTCAATGTAAAGCTATTGTTACGACAGGTGAAAAAGCAACAGAAACACTTGCCGGGCTTTTTAATTGTGCTATGCCTAAAATTAGCGAATACACAGATCTTACATATAATAATCGCGTGATACGACTCTATCGGATGCCTTCATCGTCCAGAGCCTACCCGCTCGCTTTGTCTAAAAAGGCCGAAGTTTACGG
>JBOFIZ010000320.1:0-1944 GCA_051650425.1 Bacteroidales bacterium | reverse complement strand
GAATTGTGAGTTTTGCGTGAGCTTAAATACACTTTGTCTGTAAATTGTCTGCTGGCACCACGCATCAGCTGAGCGTATTTCAGATTATGTACGGTTGCTATCACCTTACACTCATGAGTCAGCCTTTGCATTTCGACATAGAGCGTATGCTTGTTTTGCTTATCTTCGTTTAATCCGCGCGTATCATTCACTGTCTCAAACGTGACCGGATAATCAGATAAAGACCACGAAGCGAGCTTCGGAATATCAATCATAAACCGTTCGCCCGGTGCAGGCTTGTAATAATCGAAGGGAGCAGGATCTGCCGGAATGATTTCTGCTGAAATATTATCGAAACTGTTTATGTTTCTGAATTTGAAAAAATCACTCCAATAGATATCCGTAACCGATTCATTCATTACGAGCAACTGATATTCACCGATAGGAACTTCGAGATATCCTTCATGAACATTTCCTTCGAGATATAATTCAAAAGGCTGACCACCATCTTTTGGGAAAAACCGGAAAGATACTTTATGTACAAAATCCTCTTCTTCGCTTTTTGTCGGATCGATACCCGAATATCTCCAGTCAACCTTTACAGGAATCAGTGCGCTTTTATGTTTACAGGCATCATAAAGAACCTGTCGCTCACATCCGCCAAACAGCAAGAGCAGCAACGTGCAAATTGCTATGGAAAAGCCTTTCATCGTTTTCCTCCTTTCTTATCTTTTTCATTGATCATCCAGACGAGTGAAACTTTTGCACGAGTTGGTCCGATCCATGTATAGCGTCCTCTCTTTTCGCGTATCGGATACCAGACTGCATCTTCGCAGAAGTGAGCCCGGTATGTTCTGTAGTCGGTACTCAATATGCCGACACCGATAGCATACTCCAGCGATAAATGTTCGGCAATCCGATGGGAGTAGCCTCCGCTCAGACCGGCAGCAATGAAAAATTCGCCCTGTACGCCCTTGCCTTTCCATTCAACGTCATATAATCCGCCTCCTCCGTAGATACCGGCAAACCATCCGTTGAGCAGTTTCTTTTTTTCGCGATTACCAAACCAGTATCGTGCTTCCATATTCCCATTAAGTATCTGAAGCCGGCTTCGTTTGCTATCCTCTTTATGATTGTCGAAAGTCCACCAGGGAAACACCCATTCCGCAGCGAGAGAAAAACGGTTTTGAATCGGAAACTCAATTTCGAAATTCAAAGCGGTTGCCAGATCAAACAAAAGATTTGTTTTTAATGCAAAAGGTGGCAGATAATCTCCGATATAGATCTGAGGTTTACCGAAACGGAACATCAGTCCCGCATTAATATATGGTAAACTCCGGAAATCTTTACCCGAACCAATGACCCTGTTTACCGACATTCCTGACTGAGCATACAGACCGATCAGCGGAAGCGGATTGTACATAAAGCGCATTCCGGCATGTACACCTACAGCCTGCTTATTGTCCGATCTGTACTCTAATCCGGCAATGCCATACGCCTCAAATTTGTGTAGTTCGGCATTCCTGTATCCGAAAGCAGTCAGATTCATGACGTAGTTTAATTGTCCGCCATAACTGTTTAGTTTTCGTGCATAAGTATCTGTAGGAACTAATGCATTTTTAGCGGAAGCATACAGGAAACTGCCTTCTATGGCATGTACAGGAGTAATCTTAAATCCAAGCCCTGCATGAACCATCGGATTAAAGAATATATCAGCTGCTTCTTTACTGGCTTCCCAGTTAGCCTCGATTCCGGCATCAGAAAAGATATAGAATCTGTCACGTAAGGGATATCCTTTCGGATAAACCGGGAGTGAATAATCAAATTTCTGATATCTGTGATCGACAATGTTTTTTTTGTTTTCAGGTAATCCGGCTTTTTGTGCATATACGCCGTTCAATACAGAAATAAGTGTTATTCCCGTTACAAGAAGTTTTGTATATGTACAATTTGTTTTCATCATCT
>JBOFIZ010000319.1:0-1364 GCA_051650425.1 Bacteroidales bacterium | reverse complement strand
GCTCCAATAGTATGAAGGGTAGAGATTACAAAGTGACCTGTTTCAGCAGCGGTTACTGCCGTTCTTATAGTCTCACTCTCACGCATTTCTCCAAGTAAAATCATATCTGGCGACTGTCTTAATGCTGCCATAAGTGCCGTTACATAATTTGATGTATCAAGCGATACCTCTCTTTGACTTACAATACTTTTTTTATGCTTATGAAGATGCTCTATAGGATCTTCTAGTGTTACAATATGAAAATTTTTAGTTTGATTTACTCTGTCAACGATGCATGAAAGCGTAGTACTCTTTCCACTTGCCGCTGGCCCTGTGACAAGTACGAGCCCATTATTAAAATCTGCTATTTGCATCACAGATTCTGGAATGTTTAAATTTGTATAAACTGGAAGCTCTAGCGCAATTATACGTATAACTGCCGCAAGCGACCCCCTCTGTTTGTACGCACTTACCCTAAACCTTGAAAGTGCTGGTATCGCAAATGAAAAATCGTCATCTCCTTCAGTAAGAAGTTTTTCCATGCTTCTATCTGCAATCAAATACATTTCTGAAATAAAACTAGTAGTATCATGTGGCATAAAAATTTCGTTATCATATTGAATAATCTTTCCATTACTTTTAAACGAAACCGGAAGCCCTGCGATGACAAAAACATCTGAAGCCCCCAAGCTCACTGCTGAATTTAAAATTTCTGTTATTTCCATACCCACCTCATCATTAATTAAAATTCTGGTAAATCCAAAATGTTATTGTTTTCTTCTATCAATTTATTATTAATCATTTTCCATTCAAGAATCCTATACTGATTGCTACCCTTATTAAATTCAACAACAGCACTAAGTACAATATCCTTTTTTATGGGAACACTATATTTAGCTAATATAGCCTCTCCCTCATTTGAAATAGAAAAATCATCTATATCTTTAAATTTATTAATTTCCTCTTTATCTAAAGGCATGGCTGATGAGATCTCTGCCAATAACTTTGTCGCCTTAGCATCTGCCTCATAATAATGAGTAATCATTTCAGCTGACTTCTCTGATAAATTATAGTCTCTAAGTGCTGACATATATGAAATCACCGCAAATATATTTATACATAATATGACAAAAATCATAAGCAGTGTCGGCCCCCCTATTGGAAGTCCTGTTGCTCCAACTTTTCTACTCATATTGCACCTCATTTTTATCTATAACCGTCGTTTTCAAAGTATAAATTATATCCCCTGATTTTATATCAGAAAATACTATCTCAAAAAAAATCAGTCCTAAATCATCAGAGTTTTTCTCAACGCTCATCTTATATCTTTGATTGTTTTTATCTGCACAAACCTCAAACTCATTATCAAAATATACAGCTTCATT
>JBOFIZ010000318.1:0-3117 GCA_051650425.1 Bacteroidales bacterium | reverse complement strand
GATTCAGTAAAAGCTACAATATCTGAGCGGAAACTACGAGGCTCGGCAACGGTCATAACAATACTGTATTTCTCATCTACAGGAAGTGTTTTATGGATTTGGGCCTGATTGCCACCACATACCCATCCTTCTAAGATTGTATCGTTTCTTGAAGCAATAATTTTCACGGCCGGAGTCGCTCCCGGCATCGGAACAGGGCGATATGTACTGTCTGCGCTTCTTACTGCTTCATGTAAATATTCCTGTACCTCAATATCCCATCCGAATACAGATCCCGTATTCTGATCTTTGTCGATCTGGAAAATATCCGGATTATCTTTAGGTTGTACATCTCCGTTTGAGCGATCAATAACTACTAATTTCGGAGGATATACATCCATATCGAAATCGTTGAGTTGAATCGCCAATGGTAATTCCTTTACGTTGTTCTGATCATCATATACGCGCCATTCGGTTTCTCCCTCTCTGACATACATGATATATCTTTCCATATCGGCATAGCCAAGACCTGAGGCAAACAAAAACAGCCAAAGACCGATATGATTTAAATGGAATGCATAATCGCTGATACGAAACTTTAGAAGTCTGCGTACGATGATGACACCCAATGATAGAAGTGTAAGTGTATATACAAGCACAAAAGCCCAATGAGAGGTCATTGCGTCCAAACCTAACTTCGTATTACTACTTTTAACCTGTAAAATAGAACCCATAAGAAGCGTAAGGAATACGAAAGCAATAATCAGGATTACAGACATCGGAATGCCTGAGAACCATCTTATAAAACTACTTTTGGATGCGGATAACCCCATCCCGATAGCAGCTACAAGAATTACAGATCCTAAAATTATATTATTGGGGAAAGCCAGTAAATAAAAATCAAAAGCTCCGACAGTAAGTTGAAGAACCAAGCCAATAAGCAAGGTTCCTGCAACTACTACGATACTTTCGGGATAACCCCATGGCTTTTGCCACATTGTACGTTTATTTATTTTTGTCATTATCGACTTGCAACAATTTTTCCTTCTTGTTTTGCTTTTTCTAACCAAGTCGGAGGTGTGTTTTTAATCCAGTTTTCTTTTTCTGATTTAAATTTCTTCATATCAAGTCCGATATATTCCTGAGCTTTGTCTTTTGAAGAAATATCAGGCATTTCGAAACTTTGAATACCTAAGCTGTATAAAACTTTTTGTAGTTCAAGCTGAGCTTGCATAGTTCTGTCTAAACTGTGTGCAAGAATACGCTGAGTTTCTACCGGAGCATGGAATGCACCACCGTGAGAAGCTACTGCATAATCCCAACGCCATTGAGCCTGACGGATTAACTGTAAAGATTGTTCCATTTGTTTGTCGTTAGCTCCATTGTCCCATGCAGCTTTCGCCATAATGTGTGTTTTAGCCAGTTCGTCTTCAACACGATTACGAATTTCAAGCGCTTTATCCTGATATTCATATACATATTTCAACAGGTTTTCTTCACTGTCTCTGTGACAAGTCTGACAAGTCGATGAGATATTTTTCAGAGGAGAAGTAATCTGGTGATCAGAGAACTTAATACCGCCTTCTGATTTGTAAGGCATGTGACAATCAGCACAGCTTAATCCTCTTTGAGCATGCGGACCTACTAGGAATAATTCATAATCCGGGTGTTGAGCTTTAAGCATCGGAGCACGGCTTAATGAGTGAGTCCAGTCTTTGTAATCCATGTTGTCAAAATATTTTTCCATATCTTCAACAGTCATACCACCATCCCATGGGAATGTCAGATATTTGTTGTCTCCTTTGAAGAAGTATTCAACGTGACATTGAGCACAAACCAATGTACGCATTTCTTGTGGAGTTGCATCAGCAATGTTACGACCCTGACGTTCGAAAGCTTCAATCAAAGCAGGACGAGTGATAGTCAGTTTCATAGTTTGAGGATCATGACAGTCAGCACATCCGATCGGATTTACGATGTCAGCTCCATAATGGCTCCATGATGCTTTATAGAAATCTTCGATTCCTTTTTCGTCCATCATACGAGGAACGTCCGGACTTTTACAAGCCCAGCAAGTAGAAGGCTGCATATCTTTATGTTCATGATCCGGTGTACCTGTACGTAAAGTATTCGTTACATCTTCAATAGCAAACATGTGTCCGCGTGGTGCGTTATAGTCGCGGGAGAAAGCATAACCAGCCCAAAGAACAACCATATTCGGACGGCTTTCAAGCATATCTTCTTTGGTGTTACCAAGGTGTTTGCTTGTAAAGTTCATTTCCTTAGTTCGCTTCCATGTATCATATTGACGAGGGTAGTTGATTCCCCATTCTTCATTCTTAGGATTGATGCCTTCGATTTCGATTTTTTTATTTGCATATAATGTTGCGATTTCTGCTCTACGTTCTGTAATCGAAGCAGCCAAAAGGCCAAGCATAAATACGGCAACCATAACAAAAGCAAAAATAGCCCATCCGATAACAGGGCGATTCTTAATTGATTCTGATAGTTTTTTGAACATAAGTTATTTGGATTTTTTGTTATTCATCATTTTTTTAAGCCATGCCGGAACCGGAGATTCTGGCATCGGTACAATCGCATTCGGTGTAGAAGATATGTTGCTGACAACTGTATGCGGAACATCTCTGTGGCAATCCCAGCATTTTTTGCCTTCACCTTCTGTTGTTTGTGTGTAATCAATCATACCGGTGTTTACAAATTCGGTATTTAACTGAGTATGACAGCGGATACAGTTGTCCATGATAACCTGGCTACTTGCATCCCGCGGGCGGATCACGTCCGGTTCTCCACGCAATGTAAAGACTGCTGAATGGTACAGACCATCCATAGCCTTAAAGGCGTATTTGTTAAATACATTATCTTGCGGAACGTGACAATCATTACAGGTTGTCTCTTTTCCATGTGAACTATGCATCCATGACTGATAGTAAGGAGCCATGATGTGACAGTTTACACATGCCGCAGGATCATCTGATAAATAGGTATGTGCCCGGGATACATAGATAATATATCCGGTGAGACCTACTGCTATTCCCCCTATTATAAAAAGAGGGACAACAAACCATCCGGGGATAAGATTCAATAATTTCTTCATTTTGTTAATTCAGTATAAATCAG
>JBOFIZ010000317.1:0-13034 GCA_051650425.1 Bacteroidales bacterium | reverse complement strand
CATGGAATGGATTTTCATGAAGATGGCACGTTAGCTAATAATCCGGAATGGATAATCCCTTTTATGGAGCGAATGAGTCGTATGGTCGAAAGAGATAAAAATTTCACTTCTGTTATAACCTGGTCATTAGGTAATGAGTCTGGTTATGGCAATCATTTTGAAACTATATATAACTGGACTAAAAAGCGAGATAATAGTCGTCCCGTACAGTATGAAGGATCCCGACGTACGGGAGTTTCCGATATTTTTTGTCCGATGTATGCCCGAATTTATACCCTTCGGGAGCATGCTAATCAGCGGCAGTCCCGTCCTTTGATATTATGTGAGTATGCGCATGCGATGGGTAATAGTGTCGGTAATCTCCAGGATTACTGGGATCTTATTTACAAGTATGATCAGCTTCAGGGAGGTTTTATATGGGATTGGGTAGACCAAACTATTGAATCCAAAGATTCATTAGGTAATATAATAGCCGCTTATGGAGGAGATTTAGGTTTTGTTGGTGTACCGAATGATTCTAACTTTTGTGCGAATGGTCTGGTAGCAGCAGATCGTACGTTGCATCCTCATATCTGGGAAGTTAAGAAAGTGTATGAATATATAGATATGCAACCAGTACCGTTTACTTACAATCAAATAAAACTTAAAAACAGATATGATTTTATTGATCTTTCTCATGTCGATCTTAAGTGGACCCTTGAATCCGATGGAGATAAGATATCTTCAGGCATACTTTTGCTTCCTTCGATTCAACCACAGGAAGAGGCGATTATAACTATTCCTATGCCTGAGTTCATAGATGTAAAAGCAGGTAAAGAGTACTTTCTTAAACTTGAGGCCGTTACCAATATAGAAAAGCCTTTGATCCCACGTGGACATATTGAAGCAATGAACCAATGGAAATTACCAGTTCAGACACCAGAAGCTCCACTCCAACAGGTTAAAGGCACCATAACTATAAATGAAAAATCAGATACACTAATCCTTAATGGTTCAGATTTTCAAATGTTTTTCGATAAAAATACCGGAATGATGACATCTTTAGTATATAGTGGAAAGGAGTTATTACTTCAGGGACTGGATCCAAATTTCTGGCGTCCGTTGACAGATAATGATGTGCCTAATAAAACTTTAGCCAGATGTGGTACATGGAAAACGGCATCTCAGAATAAAAGTGTAGACTCTTTTAAAGCCATACCTCAGGGAAATGGATCTGTAAAAGTCATTGTCAATTATGCTTTAGCAGAACAACAATCAAGACTGAATATAACTTATGACATATTGGCTAATGGTATTTTTCAGACAAGTTATACTTTTACGCCCGGCGATAAACAGTTGCCGGAAATTCCGAGGTTAGGTATGTTTATGCAACTACAGGGTCAATACGATCAGATGGAGTGGTTAGGACGAGGTCCTCATGAAAACTATCAGGATCGCAAATCTTCAGCTGCTATCGGACGTTATCGGGCGAGTGTCTGGGAGCAATTCCATGCCTATGTACGTCCACAGGAAACAGCTAATAAATCAGATGTACGCTGGGTAGCTCTTCAAAATGCAGATAAAGAAGGTTTGTTGATTGTTGGCAATCAGCCCTTAAGTGTGAGTGCATGGCATACAACACAGGATAAACTGGACCATGTGCCATTCCCGATAGAGCGCCGTCACGGAGGTAGTATTCAGAGAGAAGATCTTGTGTGGCTGAATATAGATCATATGCAAATGGGTGTAGGTGGTGATAATTCATGGGGAGCACAAGTGCATCCTGAATACACAATTACACCGCGTAGTTATTCGTATCGTTTTACAACGATTCCTGTGACTAATCGATCTGATTTAGCAGAGCTAGCGACAACAAAATGGTTTATCAATGATTAAGTTTTTTATCATGAAAACAATATATACTCTGTTATTATTATCCTGCTTCTTTGCTTGCTCAAAGAAGCAGGATACAAACAATGACTATATCGACAGATATAATCAGATTCTGGATATTACTTATGTACCTGATACTCTTTACGGAGGTAAAGGTTGGTTTACAGATCAAGGTGCATGGATTGGATTTACTCTCCCATCTGTAGGTAGTCATTTGAATGGATTTTGCGGACCATATGATCTTGACTCCAGATATTGGTTATCTCAATCTTTAATGCAAGTCGGAGATATATCCGGTGGTTTTGACTTTATAGTTGATTCTACGAATTACTTACCTGGAAAAATTGAGCTTTTTTCTTCTAATCAGAAGTCTGATATGCGTCAGACACTTCGGTTTATTGATAAAAATCATGTTTTACTAAGCTGCTATTCAAACGATATAAATGAATGGATTGTAAGTGGATCTGTAAACAGTGATTTAAATATTCGTACAATATCGGATGGTAAAAATCTGTTTTTCAGACAGCCGGGAGGAGAGGTTCTTATGCTGACATTTCCCTCTTCGGCACAATTAGCAGTAGAAGGCAATTCATATAAAACTATAATAAGAGAAGAACCATTCGTTTATGTAGTTGTATCTTATTTTAATAGAGAACAAGAACTCACAGCAGGTATCTCTCAGGCAAACAAAATTATTAATCAGCCGGATAGTTTTATCAGTTTGCAGACCAATCGATGGAACGATTATTTACAAAAAATATATCGTCACGATCTTTCGGATACATATAATCGTATAGCTGCTAAATCTGTGGTCACCCTTATGTCTAACTGGAGAAGTGCAAAAGGAGCCTTGTTGCATGATGGAGTTGTGCCCTCTCATGCTGTAGGATATTTTGTAGGTTTTTGGGCATGGGATTCCTGGAAACATGCATATGCATTGGCTTCTTTTGCTCCCGAACTAGCAAAAGAACAGGTACGTAGCATGTTTGATTATCAAACTCCCGATGGTATGATTATTGATTGTATCTATACAGATTCCAGTGAGAATAATGCCCGTGACAGTAAACCCCCTTTAGCAGTGTGGGCTGTCAATCGTATATTCACACAAACAAATGATACGGCTTTTGTTCGTGAAATTTATCCCCAGCTGTTGAGCTATCATAAATGGTGGTTCAGGGATAGGGATCATAATCAGAATGGAATTTGTGAATTTGGTTCGGTTGATGGCACGGCAGAAGCAGCAAAATGGGAGAGCGGAATGGATAATGCGATTCGTTTTGATCAAACACGGATGCTTCAGAATTCAGATAAAGCCTGGAGTTTTGATCAGGAATCAGTAGATCTTAATGCATTTCTTCTTTATGAGAACCAACTTTTGAGAAAACTATCAGGAGTCGCAGGAGTTGATTCGAAAGATATACCCGAAATGGATTTTAGCATAGATTATTTTTTTGATTCTGAAGATGGTTTTTTTTATGACAAAAACTTAGATGGCAATTTTATAAAGGAAGCAGGCTGTGAAGCCTATATTCCTTTTTGGTCAGAACTAGCAACAAAGGAACAGGCTCGCAGAGCAATGTCTTTTTTTACAGATACATCAAAGTTTGCAACTTATATTCCTTTTCCTACAGTTGCCGCAGACAATCCTCAGTTTATGCCTAAAGGTTACTGGAGAGGTCCTATTTGGCTGGATCAGGTCTATTTTGGAATTCATGGTATACGTAATTATGGCTATACAGACCAGGCAGATAGATACACAGAACAGGTTTTTGATCGTCTGAATGGTCTTCAGGAATCATCTCCTATTCATGAAAATTATGGTACGCATACAGGAGAAGTCTTAAAAGCTCCACATTTTAGTTGGTCAGCTGCGCATCTTCTGATGCTTTTTGAAGAATACAAAAGACCCGATTAATTGACTGAATGTCCCTGAATAATGTATTTTCGCCCATTTTTCGTCATTTTCGTCCCAAATAACATATCGTTTGCCCCTTGTCGGTTGCTGATAATCCGGTTACGAATATATTAGCAACCGATAATTTTTATGTCAACTATAAAAAGCGGGACTATGAATCTTAAAAAGAAACTCAGAATTTACTCTTTGGGTATTATATCGGCATTATGCTTCATACCTATTCAGGAAATGCAATCGGCAACAATAGACTTTCTTCGTATTTCAGGAGAAAAAGTGGTTGATCAGCAAGGGAGAACAATTATTCTTAACGGACTTAATCATGTGAATAAGAATACCAAAGATAAATACTTGAATGCTGATGATGAAAAGCTCTTTAAACAATTTAAATCCTGGGGATTTAATTGCATCCGTTATGGGATTATATGGGATGGTCTGGAGCCACAGCCAGGAGTGATAAACATGGAGTATCTTAACGAAATAGATAAACGGGTAAAATGGGCAGAAGATAATGGTATCTATCTGATACTTGATATGCATCAGGATCTTTATGGGCAGCAATTCAGCGATGGTGCACCTGAATGGGCTACAATAACGAATGATGCTCCGCATCATACAGGAGATATATGGGCCTTGTCTTATTTTATTAGTCCCGCTGTTCATAACGCTTTTGATAACTTTTGGGCAAATACACCAGCATCAGATGGTATAGGCATTCAGGATCATTATATCAATCTGTGGAAAGTTATTGCAGCACGTTATAAAGATTCACCTTCAGTTTTGGGTTTAGATATTATGAATGAGCCTTTTCCCGGCTCTCAGGCTGAAGAGGTTTTAGGAGCATTGCTTCAAAGTGGAAGTAAATTATTTACGGAAACTGTAGGTATACCTATGGGAGAAGCAGAAATTTTGGGAGCTCTTGCATCTGGTGAGGGCAGGCAACAGGCATTGGAATTATTGAGTAGTCGTGAAAATTATTCAAAGTTGCTAAACGGGCTTGGTGAAAGTGTGTCAAAATTCGAGAAAGAAACGCTTTCCCCATTTTATCAGAAAGTAAGAGATGCCGTTCGTTCTGTTGATCCGAATCAGATTCTAATTCTTGAACATAGCTATTTTAGTAATTTGGGTGTTCCTAGCCAAATTCTCTTACCGGTTGATGAATCCGGTAAAACAGATTCTCAATGTTTGTATGCCCCTCATGGTTATGATCTGGTAACTGATACTGAATTTGTCTCTAAACCAGGAACAGAAAGAGTTAATGTTATTTTTGATGCTATTTTCGAAAGTGGAAGGAAAAAGAATATTCCTGTTGTAATTGGTGAGTGGGGAGCCTATTATATGGGTAAAAACAGTTATTTAGGGCCAGCGAAACAAATAATTGATCACATAGAGCGAAATTTGGGAGGTCAGACTTACTGGTGTTATTGGGATGGGATAGATTCGCAGGATTACTTTCCTGTATTATCCCGAATTTATCCGATGTGTACAGAAGGCGTATTGCTTCACTACTCCAACGAGTTTGATCGACAGCTCTTTCATATAAGATGGGATAATACTTCGGTTGAAGATTTACAAGAAACTATTTTGTATATACCTGATACTTCCCGATTTAAAAAGCCGGAAGATAATGAAAATCTAAAATTTAGTATCCTTAGTAAAGAAGGTACAGCTTATGGCTATTTAGTAATTAAATCGCTCAAAAAAGGAATCCACGAAATTAGTCTTTCATATAATTAGTCCGTAGTCTTAAGTTTAATATAGTGAATATGCTTCTGCCTTATTCTTGATAAACTGCAGGTTTTGTATAAATTTGTCATTTGTACATAACCAGAGAGAATCATGAAAAAGGTAGAAGCTTTTTGGGCTACTTATTTAAAACAATTTAATGTATTAGATAATAGGTTGATTGTAAGTGTAATAGTTTTTAGTTTTGCATTTCTATTTCTGTTCCTGTTTAAGCCATTTGGTATGGATTATTGGATCAGTGATACATTCGGTAAACGTAGTTTTATACTACTTTTTATTTGTTTGTATGCCTTTGCTATTATTCTTATATCTCAGTTTATTCAAAATATTCTTTTTAGAAAAAAGGAATACAAAATTTATCATTTTATTTATAGTTTAATGGCTGAAATTGTGTCTATTTCAGTCCCTTTAGCATATCTGTCTACAAGTGAACATTCTTCTTTTATAAATGAAATGATTGTCACTTCCCGTTTAATAGCAGTAACACTCATTCTCTGTTATTTTGTCGCACTGCTTATTTGGTTCGCTTTCCAAAAAGAAAAATCAGTCGGTTATATATCAGTTACAGAAACAGAAGTCGATATGTTTAAGCCAGCAGAGGATAATCTGTTTCTGATAAGCGATGAATCAGGTAATATTCGGTTTGAGATCGAATCAAGATACATTCTGTATTTTGCTTCGGAAGATAATTATGTGATGATTCATTATGTAAAGGATGATAAGTATCAGAAAAAACTAATAAGAGCAACGCTAAAAAGTATTGAAGAGGAAGCCTTATCTCACGGTTGTATTCGTTGTCATCGATCCTTTATAGTTAATCATAAAATGATACAGAAAGTAAAGCGGATTGGGCGTAATTATCATATTTTGCTTGCTTATGCAGAGGAAAGCATTCCGGTTTCGAAGTCATACGAAGCACACGTTACCAGCCTTTTCGAAATTAAATCGTAAAAAGATGAGATTTTCGTGAAAGATTTACCTTACATAACTGTTTAATACATAGTCTTCATTTTGTTTGGATCAATTTATAAATATATTAACCATGATACGAATACTTTTAGTACTATGTAGTTTATTACCAATTTCTTTGTTTGCACAAGGAGGTATATCAATTGGGATTAATTATGGACATCAGCAAGACCTGGATAAGGAATTTAATCTTGAACAGAATGTTTATAGTCGTTTCCAAGTCAATAAAGATTATTACGGAGTAAATATTTCATACTATCCTGCTAAGCGCCTCAATATGGTTAGTGAGATTGGAGCTTCTGTATATACACCAGAACTTCAACTTGCTAATTATGCTGTTACCAATATCAATACAGCTTCTTTACAGTCAACTTATCTATATATTCAACAACAAATTGGATATGATGTTTTTGAATTGCCTGATTTCTCTGATTATTTCGGAATACGTCTTACTCCTTTTATACAACTTAAATACGAGCAAAGTATTGGTGGCCGTACTCGTGAAAAAGGTATTTCAGATCTGAATAGCGATGAGGCATCCTCGTTAATACAAACATATGATATGCCAGCGATGAATTACATTGCGAAAGCACCTGTAAATACAATGTCTCTTACTCCCGGGATCAGCCTCGAAGTAAATGTTGTTGAACGTTTGGGTTTTAATGTCGCATTTGGTTATCAGTTTGGATTATTCGGGCATTCTAAATTCGATGTTAATTATAGATATACAGGTAAACAGCCAAGCGAAACGATTTTCAAGTCCAAAGACAGAGGTATTTATCTGAGCGGCGGACTACGTTATTATTTATAAGAACAAAAAGAAAGGGTGTTGTCGAAAGGAGACAACACCCTTTTATACTATATCGAGTCAAGATAAGTAACACCTTTATCTACGGCCGCTTTAGTGTAATATCCGCTTTTCAGTCGATTGCTGATGCGTCTGATATTCTTCTGCATTGACAGATAATCCTCTTTAGTCAGTTTAGCCAGTTTCTTATCCATATCTTTAAGCGAACTTATAGTGATACCGATACCTTCCTTTTCAACAAATGGAGCCAGACCTGCTTGTTCCCAGATGATCACAGGCAAATTGCAGCGAATATAGAAAGATACTTTATGCGGATTGTTGTACTTCAGATATTCACCGAAAGATCCACAGCAGGTTTCTGTTGAATCACCATCCCAAACCAACCCGAATTCACCTTGAGCATCAGCAATAAAATCTTCACTTGGCTTATACCCCCCATAGAAAAGGTTTGATGAAGGCTGGGCTTCTTCTTTCTCGAATCCTCCACCATAAATATGAAGCTCATAATTATTTATCAGCTCACCCATGGAATAAAGAAATGCATTTTTTCTTCTGTTTAATGCACCTGCATAAATGACGCGGAATTTATCGGCTGTATTAATATTTTTGGCTTCGTTTTCAGAAAGATAATCGAATATCTCCAGACAGTCCACCGGTCTGTTTATCTTATGTTCGATTAACCATTTTTTCATAGATTCATTATGGACGATGATGTAGTCTGAATGACGGAGACGTTCCATTTCCATGGCCGGAGTTAATTTCTTACGTCTGAAAGATCCCAGATCATGAATCAGAGTAATCACTTTAGCTCCTTTTCGATGAGCCATACTACAAATAAACACATAGTATTTTTTGAAAGGATACTGAATAAGAAGTACATCGCCTTTTTTTAGCGAAGATAAAGTTTTAAGAATACTTCCAAGTGTATAGAAGTAAGCTTTCACTTTACTGGTGATAATGCTTTGGGGTTTTCCCAGATTCATATAGCCATGATTGTCCAATATTGTCTCAATATCGGTCTTAGCCTTATTTCCGGCTGAGTTTTTATCTTTATAAGCTTTTGAAAAATAGGTTTTATTCATTGTGTTTTGTTTTAAACGATATTCATAGCTAATACTCTCTCGACTATATGATGCATATCATAATATTTATACTCTGCTAAACGTCCGCCGAATATCACGCTATCTTCTTTATCGGCAAGTCTTTTATATTTTGCATATAAATCAGAATTCCGATGATCATTAACCGGATAATAAGGTTCAGCACCTTCATGCCATTCAGAGGGATATTCCCGGGAAATAACTGTTTTGGGCTGATTACCGAATTCAAAATGTTTATGTTCAATAATGCGCGTATAAGGTGTTTCGGAATCGGTGAAGTTAAATACGGCGTTACCCTGATAATTATCCGTATCCAGTATTTCTTCTTCAAAGCGCAAAGAACGGTATTCTAGTTTTCCAAAACAGAAATCATAATACTCATCAATTTTACCGGTGAATACAATTTTATCGGCACATTGATTCCAACCTTCACGATCCTTAAAATAATCTTTATTACAACAGATCTCAGCACCTTTTAACAGACCTTCGATAAGTTTGTTATAACCACCCATAGGTATTCCCTGATATTTATCATTGAAATAGTTGTTGTCAAAAGTAAAACGTACAGGCAAGCGTTTGATTATAAACGCCGGGAGGTCAGTAGCCTTACGTCCCCATTGTTTCTCTGTATAACCTTTAATCAGAATTTCGTAGATATCTTTACCTACCAGTGAAATTGCTTGTTCTTCGAGGTTTTGAGGGTTTTCTATTCCTGCCTCTTGACGTTGTATTTCAATTTTAGTTCGTACTTCTTCTGGTGTTTTAGTACCCCATAACGTATAGAACGTGTTCATATTGAATGGTAAGTTATAGAGCTTTCCTTTATAGTTCGCAATAGGAGTATTAATGTAATTGTTGAATTCAACAATAGAATTAACAAAGTCCCATACGGCTTTATTTGATGTATGAAAAATATGTGCGCCATATTTATGTACTTGTATATCTTCTATATTTTCGCAATAGAGATTACCTCCGATATGGGCACGTTTATCAATGACCATAACACTTTTTCCGACTTGCATAGCTTTGTAAGCAAACATCGCACCGAATAGTCCGGCTCCGACTATTAAATAATCATATCTTTGCATGATAGAGTCTGTTATATTTCTGATACGAAGTTAAAATAAAACTTGATAAATAGATTCAGTCTTCCTTCTTTTCAAAAAATAAACCTTCATATGAGACCTATAATCTGATGTGCCGAGATTAATTATATCTTGGATTATTTTATTTTTGCTCGCAAACCAGTTTTATACAACGAATAGAATATAGATTATGAAAATTATCAAACAAGAAGTTACTGAATTGAAAGATCAGCTCCTGATTTGGAAATCTTTGTTCGGTGGAGATATAATAGAAGATCGGTTGCAAGGTGATTGCGGGCGGATTGACTCTTATAATTTTGATTTGTTTGAATTGTTTATTTTTCATATTCGATTTACAGAAGAAGTTACTGTTAAGCGGATACTTTTGCCTGAAAAATACTATCCCATTTTATTTTCTGATTCGTTGGTCTTTGAACCATTTGGGGAAATGGGGACTAAAGCGCGTGTTGATAAATCGGCTACTACGGGAGTATTCTTTTCAAATGCATCTGATCAGATTACCTATCCTGCCCATGTTCCATTTACACTTATCGTTTTTAGATTGAAAGAAATAAGCTTTTTGGAATTCGTTTCTCCCGAAAGTAGTTTCTTTAAACGTATTCATGAAGAACAGTATTTTATCTATGAAATGCTTACCGCACGGATGAAATTATCTTACGATGCAATTCTTCAAAATAAAGGTATGTCAAAAACGGATAAAAATATATTGTATGCTCACGGTCTGATTCTCCTTTCTCTCTTTGCTCAGGAAGCTGATTCCCGGAAAGAGTTGAAGTCAAGTAAACTGGATAATCAGAAGAGACTGATTATTATCAGAATCAAAAATTTAATACTAGAGGATTTATCAGCTCCCATTAATATGAATTACTTGGTCAAGTTTGCAGGAATGAGTGAAACATATATCAGAATGTATTTTAAAGATGTCTTTGGGATGAGTATTAATAGCTTCTATCAATACTATCGGATTGAATATGCAAGAGAACTATTGATGGCAACAAACTTATCGGTAAGTGAGATCGCTTTTAAACTCGGATATTCTCATCTCGGACATTTTATCAAGATATTTAAACGGCAATATGGTATTACACCTAAGAAGTTACAGAAAATGTTGGAAAGTGACTAAAATATGGCAAAAAGTGCAATTTCGACAAATGCTAACTCTCTACTTTTGTCTCCGGATCAATCAATTTTTATAATATGGAGTTATCAAGAAATTTGCTTTCTGCCGGGATTATTGCCTGCACTTCACTTACTGCTGTTGAAGCTGAGGCAAAAGAAAAGAAACCGAATATCATTGTGATTATGGGAGATGATATTGGTTATTGGAATCTTAGTGTTTATAATCGTGGAGTGATGGGATATCGTACTCCGAATATTGATAAAATAGCTAAAGAAGGAGCATTGTTTTCTGATCATTATGCCCAGCCCAGCAGTACTGCCGGGAGAGCAGCTATGATCACAGGTCAGATGCCAATACGCACAGGACTCACAACGGTTGGATATGTTGGTGCTAAACAAGGGTTACAATTTAAAGATGCAACTTTAGCGGAAGTTCTGAAAACCGAAGGCTATGCCTGTGGACAGTTTGGGAAAAATCACTTGGGCGATCGAAATGAATATTTACCCACTGTGCATGGCTTTGATGAGTTTTTTGGAAATCTTTATCACCTGAATACAGAAGAAGAGCCAGAAGATGAGGATTATCCGAAAGATCCTGCTTTTCACGAAAAGTTTGGTCCGCGCGGAGTTCTCCATTGCTGGGCGACAGATAAGTTTGACAATACGGAAGATCCCCGTTTCGGGATTGTTGGTAAACAACGCATTAAAGATACGGGACCCCTCACGCGTGAAAGGATGAAGAATGTCGATGAAGAATTCATTCAGGCCGGTCTTGATTTCATTGAAAAAGCAGTAAAAGAAGATAAGCCATTCTTTACTTGGATAAACTCTTCCAGAATGCATGTGTTCACCCATGTTCCTGAAAGATATCAGGATAGCATTAAGAATGAAACCAGTTGGTATGATATGTATGGAGCCGGAATGCTTCAGCACGATGAACATGTTGGATTCATTTTGGATAAAATAAAAGAGTTAGGTGTCGATGATAACACAATTATTGTGTACACAACGGATAACGGACCTGAACATTCGACCTACCCGCATGGAGGAACATCACCTTTCCGCAGTGAAAAGATGACGACATGGGAAGGTGGAGTAAGAGTTCCTATGTTAGTCAGATGGAAGGGACATATAAATCCCGGGACAGAATTGAATGGAATTCAGTCACATGAAGATATTTTTACAACATTAACTGCAGCAGCAGGAGTTACTGATATCCGTGAGCGGTTAGCTAAAGGTGATAAGTTGGGAACAGATATTGTAAAAAAAGGATATATTGATGGTATTAATAATCTTGATTACTGGACGGGTAAACAGGATAGCAGTAACCGTAATTGCCATATCTATTATTCGGAATCGAAATTGCAAGCTATTCGTATAAACCAATGGAAATTGCATTTTTCGGCACGTGACGGTTATTATGGTACAACCACTCATTTTGAACTACCACGAATTTATAATCTGAGACAAGATCCCTTTGAGTCCTATTCTGAAAAAGGTTATATGGCTGAGATATTCCAGCGTAAGACTTACTTATTTAATTCAGCTTTATCTTATTTGAATGAACATATTCAAAGTCTTAAGCTTTTTCCGCCTTCTCAAAAACCAAACACATTGAATGTTAATGAGATGATTCAGAAAACACTTAAGGATTAAGTCTTTTTATTTCTTTCCATTGATTTCCGGGCTGTTGAACAAGTCATTTAAAGTGCTCAATTTAATTTATATTCTCCGACTTGTTTGACAGCCCAATTTAATAATACTTTTCCTGAAAATATTGAACCATGATAAAACAATTACAGGAATAAAGTTTCATTGTATAAATTAACATTAGGTAGTTATTACTGTTAAATGCTTAAGTTTATAATTGCTATTATTATAATTTTGCAGCGTATTAATATAAATAATTATGAAAAAAGTTAGTCTAGTAGTCTTATTTACCCTAATGTTTGCAATTTTCACTCCTCTTCAATCACAAATTAAAAGTGGTATTGTTATAGGTGGCGGTATGAATTGGTTTGCTATTGACCGCCTCGTTAATCCTCCGATGGAGAATGGATATCCATATCTGATCATTGATAATCCCAAAAAGAGAATAGGAGGGCAGATAGGATATCAATTTCAGTTTGATCTGCCTCGTAATTTCCAGCTCGAAACCGGTGCTTATTTCCAGACAAAGTTGATGGATGTCAATTATTATGAATCCAAAGAACGTAATCTTGACGCCGGATTTACACTTTGGGGGGTGTCGGTTCAGGGAGTCATGAATTACCGGATAATTAAAGGATTGAAAATCGGTTTAGGTTTTGAACCTACTATTTATGGCGGTGACATGTATGATCCCAAATCACAGAACATGAATGGCTCTAAATTTGATTGTCCGTTGGTTGCTAAACTAGCTT
>JBOFIZ010000316.1:0-5011 GCA_051650425.1 Bacteroidales bacterium | reverse complement strand
AAAAGAAACGGCATATCTATAGATACAGTCATTCTTCAAAAAGATGCAGCTAATCTCTGATAGAATTGACTCTATCTTTTTCTCAATCGCTATTCTTCTCACCCGGAGTTTCGTGTTTTGAATCGACACTATTGTCACCTACCAATCAACACACTAATAATCAGTCGATTTATGGTGACAATTCAATACTTTGAATCGTCACCAATCGTCACCCAATCGTCACCCGCAAAACAATCTAAAAACAAAGGTGTCGATAGAGCTGATTCAAAATAAAGTCTTGGAGATAATTTTTATAGTCTATGGTTATGACTTCAATTGCAATAATACCCAAGACTATCGCAAATTGATTATTCTACTGTCTATGAACAATATATATAAAATCCTGATTAAAAATTCTACATCTTTATTGTGTGAAAATTGCATAGTCCCAAGAAAAACTATTCATTTGTGAAGTATTATATTAAGTATATGGCCCCACGTTGAAATGTAATTCAATCATTTAATAGAGTTACCATGAAGAAGCTGATGAAGTAAAGCTATTGCTAAGTCTAATATATTAGTTCTAATTCATTCAAATATAAATCTTCTATGAAAATCAGACAAGTATCAGTTTTAATTATCCTATTCATATTTTATTCGTGTAATTGAATAAATAAACCAGAGAGTACTTTTACCCCCTGATTCTGTTTAATATTTATATTGTTGCATTTATTTATAAACTCAAAACATGAAAATAACTAATTCCTTTATTCTTCTTTTGCTCTTTGTTTGTTGTTGCTTTTATTCTTGTAGCGAAAAAAATAAGAGTTCCAACACTCAAATTATTATGTGTAATGCCGATCAAGAGATTGATATCAATTTGATGGCTCCGAGGAAAATTTTTGCGTCACCATCTGGTTTTTTTGTTTTTGACACCAGTAAAAAAAATAACTTTTTAATCTTATATTCAACCAAAGGAGATTCTCTTGATTCATTTGGTAAGATTGGAGATGGCCCCGGAGAATTGATAATGCCAATTTGCAACCAATCCAATAATAAGTTAATCGTAAGCTCTATTAATGGAGAAATGTATTTTGTCTCAGATGTCGAAGGTAAGATAACTATCGAATCAGAGAGAAAAGAATATTCAAAGATATTTGAAGGGAGTAATTTTATTGAAAATATTGATACAGGGGTATATCTTTTATCTAAAACATCAGAGGAACAGATACAGATACATGATTTTAAAACAGGAGTCTCAAGGGAAAATAGCTTTTACCCATTTATAGTGAAAGATGATATTTCCGGGTATATGGTAAATAATGTGTTATTTGAATCTAGCTACGCTTATGGAATGGGACATATGTTTATATGTTATAAGCATTATCCTCTGACCTCTATCGTAGATATTAATGATAATATAACTCTTCAGACAATAGAAGTAGATGGGAATACTCAAAATAATTATTCTGTAAATAATGGTGTTGTCGAGTTTGCAGATCCAACCTTATTTTATACTTTTTCTAGTTACGCTGATCAATCTTTTTGGGCATTATTTCAAAATAGTAAACGGGAAGAGTTAAAAGATAACTCGATAAGATCACAAATTCATAGAATATCATTAGGTCTAAAAACACCAATTATTTATCAACTGGACCGCACAATTTATAATTTTACAGTGTCTTCTGATGGGAAAAAGATATATGCTTTGTATTTTGATAAAGATTCAGAACCTAAAATTTGTACTTATGACATTTCCTAAAAGCAATCTTACGATTAACCAATATAATATATTATGAAGAATATCATCATCACCATCTTAGTTATAAACTGTCTGCTGAATATAAGTTGTACAACTGTTAAAGACAAAGAACCAGAACGTGTTGAACTGGACTATGAGATTATTTATGACAGTATATTTACCCGTATGCCCGGTGGTTTACTGAAGTCCAAACATTTAGCAGTATGGCTGGATCCATTCGCTTCTCAGGATTACCTTCATATAATTGATACTGAAACTAAACAAGAGCGAACATTAGGAACTATAGGACAAGGACCGATGGAATTTACAACTCCTAATATTAGTCCTGTTAAAGATGGAAATATTTTTATATGGGATAGTAACTCAGCCAGACAAGGAATTATTTCAATTGCTGGTCAATCGTTACAATTACAAATGTTGCCCCCTTCTAAAAGCAAGACGGCAACGGAGAAAATCATGATAGCACCTGATAAGATCGTCCTGTTAGAGCCTGAAGAGGACATGCCACTTGCTCTCGAAACCAGTGAAGGATTAATGAGATTTGGGAAACAGCCCCTTCCTATTACCCAAAAGATCTCAAATGGATTTTCTCAATTCCAAGGGTTCTTATCTTTCTGCCCGCAAAAGAATATGTTATTATATTCAACGCTTTATTATCCGGCTTTCTCTTCCTACAAACTGAAGAAAAACGGGGCGTTTGAATTAGAAAATGAAGAAAATAAGGATATTGATTTTGAAATTGCAAATGATAAACTGGTAATTTCTGATGCCAGTGCGAGGAGCGCAGTAGGATCCACCACTACAAAAGACTATATAGTCAGAATAGAGCGTGATACCCAAAATGATAAAACGAGAGTTTCTTCCGGTGATTTCAGTAAGCTTCCACAAACACTATTTCTTTATTCACACGAAGGAAAATTGCAGAAGATCGTAAATATAAAAACTCCTCTGCTTCGTGTAGGAGGCGACTTTTCGGATAATACGGTTTATGCTATAAATGCAGATCCCGAATTTAAACTGATCCGTATCAACTTAGATAACTAATTACAAAAAAAGAAGCTAAGCATGATTTTGAATCACACTTAGCTTCTTTCAGTTTAAGAATCTTTCTCTTGAAGGGAAAAACTTCTATATTTTTATTTATCCGATAACGGAATAAATTCAGCTTTTAATGCCGGTTGTTCCATTGCTGGATCAAGCGGATACATCGGACGGTTAATTCTTTGATAAGGAAGATTCAATAAATCCTGATCAACACCCCCTTTTGTAAGTGCCATCATCCAGTCAGCCTGCATTTCAAACAGCTCTTCGGTCAGATAACCCATTTTCACCATAACTATATCTGCCTTTCTTGGTTCTAAACCAAGGTTGGTGAAATCTTTCTCATAATGATATGGCTTACGTGTTTCTGTAACAATAATACGCAAGCTTCCGTCACGAATAACTGCCTCCTTATTGTCCGGAGTTTCACGAATAGCTTCTACTGTACCAGAAATCTTAACAGGTCCGGCATAACGATTATCAACCATTGCACCTGCAACGCCCGATACTTTAGCTCCAATACCGGCTTTAATAGCAGCATTCACTAATTCAGGACCAGGAATAGATGCATAGATAAATACCGGACCATTCGGATCTTTTAATTCCTTACGTTTAAGCAATTGTTCTAATGTCCAGGATACATCCCCTGCACCACCGGCAGTTGGATTATCACCCATATCACTGATAAAATAAGGTTTCTTAGTTGATTTAAATGCATTAGCCAGACATTCATCCAGACTTGCAGTCGGAGCTACAAATTCAAACTGATCTCTTACATTCCAGAAATCTCGTGCTAATTTCTCTGCACTTGCAGCAACTTCTTCCTGATTATCACCATAAGCCATAACTACACCATGATTTCGTGGTTCGTCTGCCCATGCATAAGAAATCCAGATAGCTGCGTCGGTAACTCCTTTGCTTGCTGTTGCCGGAACAATACCCGCATATAATGATTTACCCGGCTCGATACGTGTACTTGTCTTTTCGCCCGGAAGCAAAATCGGAACATACACCCACGCTTTGTAAGCAGGTTTACCTTTACCGCTTTCAACGCGATCCAATAAATTCGTTACGGCACGACGACGTGACACAATACGGTCTTCGTGAGGAGCCATACGATAGCAAGTAATCAAATCTGACTCTTCAGCCAATTCTTTAGACACACATCCATGAGGATCCATGCAAGTAGAGATTACCGTATTAGGACCTACTACTTCGCGGACACGATTAATGAAATCTCCTTCCGGATCATCCAGACCTACAACGCTCATTGCTCCGTGAATATCAAGAAATAAGGCATCATAAGGCATATTTTGCTTCAGTAATTCAATCGTTTGCCCTGCTAGTGATTCATAAGCTTCACGAGTAACAATACCACCCGGAGTTGCTCTGGAAACCATAGTCGGTACCCACTCTGCACGATCTCTTAAAACTGAGTCTTTAGCCAGAAACGGATATAAATCAAAAACATCATTACTCCGGTTGATACGGAAATAATCTTCGGTAGTTTGAGCAGGAGAAAAAGTACTACACTCAATAGCGATACCTGCAATACCTACGCGTGGTTTCTTGTCTTCTTTCGAAGAACTCACACATGATGCGAATAGAGCCGCAGAAAGTGTGATTAGCGAAAAGATTTTTTTCATCATTTATTATTGTTTGCTGAATTGGTTCTGTGTTTTTTGTTCGTCGATTGTGGTTTCCGATCGTTGCGCAAAGTTAATATTTTAAAATTAAAGCAACCTATATAGCTCCTTAATAGCTTTTAATTATATACAAAATTCGCGTATAACTCTTTGACATTTCGACTAATAAAGCACCTCTTTATGTTTCAATTCGCTATATAGAATTAAATTATGTTTACTTTTAGGTAACATCATGGTTTTATTTTTTATTTTAATTACATTTGAGCGTCGTTTATTAAGAGATCAAAAATATCAATTGATAGTAACTCGATATTGAACACTTTGAACAAACCAAGTAAATCATAAACTATGCAGAAAATCACTCTGAGCTTGTTGCTTTGCGGGATGACTTTACCAAGTTTCGCAGCACAAGATTCATTGCCCGGATTTCACTACAGCAAGCAGTTAGCACCTGTAGGTGACGAATGGCAATCTCCTGAGAATCTGGCTCTGAACAAAGAGCAGCCACGTGCTTATTTCTTTTCATTCGACAATGTCGAAAACGCACGTAAATTTTTACCCGAGAATAGTAAATACTGGAAGT
>JBOFIZ010000315.1:0-6820 GCA_051650425.1 Bacteroidales bacterium | reverse complement strand
ATAGAAAAGTATCGCGAGTTATCAACACTCTGATACAGATAAGCGTATAAAAGGCAGAAAAGGCAAGGTGTGGATTAGCTCCTGTACCTTGCCTTAGATTTTATTTTAGCGCGACTTAGTTTTAAGATGTTCTAAGTACGCGTCCTAGTTTTAATGTTGTTGTTGGAGTGATCTGATTCAAATCACATAATTTTTTTACAGTAGTTCCGTAAATCTTAGCAATACGACTTAAAGAGTCTCCCTGACGGATTTTATGATAAGCGATACGGCTGTTCTCTTTGTGTTGAGTTGACGTTTTTGCCTGAGCATAAGAAACCCCGTAAGGTGTTGTAGAGAATCGTCCTGATTTTCTGTAGAACGTATAAGTATCTCTGTGTGCAACTTTATTGTCGAAGTCAAAAATTTCAGATGGATTGATCGGAACTCCAAGAATTCTTGTTTCAAAATGGAGATGCGGACCTGTAGAGCGTCCGGTGTTTCCACCGTAAGCAATAACATCACCTGCTTTCACTTCCTGATCTCTTTCGGCAACAAAACCGGATAAGTGACCATAGACAGTTTCCAGTCCGTTGTTGTGGCGAACAACCATAAACTTACCATATCCGCGTGCTGTAGAAACAACACGAACTTTACCGTCAAAAGGAGCGTGGATAGGATCTCCAATCTGAACTTTGAGGTCAATACCGTAATGGAAACGGCGACGTCTTGGCCCAAATTTAGAAGTTACGCGACCCATGGTAGGCATAAACCAGTCGGCACAGTTGATTTTAATAGAATCCGGAATTTGTGCATTGCGACCGTAAGGATTAACAGTTGTCGCATTCCAGTTATCATCATAAAGGTTGAGAGCAGGGTATAAGTCAATTTCCTCGTATTCCTCTTCTATTTGAAGAGAATCAAGGCGTAACTTTTCCTTGTTGATCTTAACCTGATCTGCTAATAACTCTTTCATCGAAGAGGGAACGACTGTACTTGTGTTCTTCTTCTCTTGTGCTTCAACCGTTAAGCAATTAAAGCTTAAGGAGCATGTACAAATTAGTAAAGCTGTAGTTATTCTTTTTAAATCCATTTTTAGAAAAAACGATATTAAATCTCGTCTGGCGAGTATGTGAAATCAAAATTAGCTGACTTGTAAGAGAAAATTTCGTTGTCACAGAAGAATCGTTTAACTTCAATTTTAGCATTCTCGATAGAATCCGATGTGTGTACAATATTTTCAAGTACACTTACAGAGAAATCTCCACGGATGGTTCCGGGTAATGCGTTTCTTCCGTTTGTAGAACCTGTTAAAGCTCTCACAACCTGAACTGCTTCAATACCTTCAATACAACATGCTATTACCGGAGTAGCCTGCATACTGTTTTTTATAATCGGAAAGAATGGCTTCTGTACTAAATGAGAATAATGTTCGTTGATGATTGCATCATCAAGATTCATCATTTTCATACCAGTTAACTTTAACCCCTTTTTTTCGATTCTAGTAATAACTTCACCGATTAATCCTCTTTGTATTGCACTCGGCTTGATAAGTAATAGTGTTTGTTCCATAGTTTGTAGTTCAAAGCGAAATTTTATTCAAACGTCACAAAGTTATAGGTTCTATTTGAGAAAATAGTTATAGAAACTGTGTTTTTTAGCATGTTTTTTGCGGAATATGATCTTGTAAGTGTTAAATTTCTATGAAAACCGGGTGTTTAGATCCTTTTTTTATACTTGAGGAAGATGTTTTTTTATAAGAAGTTTATATGTCTTCCTATCCGATTAAGATGCATGATTTAATTAATAACGGATTTGATTTTAGAGGAAAAGTGAAAATCCGAAGAGCGAAGCTACAAGTATCAAGTAGCTTCGCTCTTCGGATTTATATGTAAACTAATTATTTCTTCAATGGCTAACTAGCTTCTATGTTTATGTTCAAGGCCAGGTAGAAGTTTGTGTGCCTCTTCAAGTGTTTCATTGATATTTGAGAAGACATTTTCCCGTCCGAAAGAGTCAAGGAAACCTGTTTGTTCCATCGCATGTCTGACGTGATCATTCACACCAGATAAAAGCACTTTGATATTTTCTTTTTTCGAATTCTCTGTGAGTGTTTTTAAGTTTTGAAGCCCCGTTGAATCAATAAAAGGTACATGACGCATGCGAATGATTCGTATTTTAGGTTTTACACCAATAACGCTCATTTGCTCGTCGAACTTATTTGCGATACCGAAGAAGAATGGACCATCGATTTCATACACTTCTACTCCTTTAGGAATAATGATTTTCTCTTCTATATTAAGATCTGTTCCTGCTGAAGGATCAATAGATTCTGTTACAAGAGAGATACTGCTCGTCTCTTGCACACGTTTCATAAATAAGAATACAGCAAGCAGTAAACCAAACTCAATCGCAATACTCAAATCAAACAGCACGGTCAGCGAGAGAGTTGTAAGCATAACGAAGAAGTCAGATTTGGGACCTTTGAATAAACCAACAATACTTCTCCATCCACTCATATTATATGATGCAACAACCAGCATACCTGCAAGGCAAGCCGTCGGAATATATTTGGAGAGAGGTCCAAGACTCAATAAGATTACAAGTACAACTAATGCATGAATAAAGCTAACAATAGGAGTTCGTCCACCATTATTGACGCTAGTCATAGTACGAGCAATAGCTCCGGTAGAAGGAATACCTCCGAAAATCGGAATAATAAGATTTGTAATTCCCTGCCCGATAAGTTCTGTGTTAGGATCTTGTTTCTCACCAATCGCACCATCTGCGACAGTTGCTGTAATGAGACTGACAATGGCACCCATAATCGCAATGGTTATTGCCGAAGACAGATAATCTTTAATAGCATCGAAGCGAAAATCAATATTTTGCGGCATAGGAAAACGGTCGTCAATCAGATAGCAGTCCGAGATTGTACGTATATCTGTAATCCCTAATTGAAATCTGAGAATGTAGGCCAATCCGGCAATGATCACGATAGCAGCAAGAAACCCAGGTATTTTAGGAGAAATCTTTGGTGTAAGTAAAATGATGAAAATTGTCAGAAGCCCTAATCCGATAGCCCATAAATTAAATGTTGCTATATTTTCAAATACAGCAGCCCAGCGAGCTATAAAGTTTTGAGGATTGCTTTCTATCGTTAACCCTAAAAATTCTTTGATCTGAGATGTGAAAATGGATAATGCGATACCTGCATTGAATCCGATAACGATTGGATATGGGATAAATTTTATGACCTTTCCTAGTTTAAGTACCCCCAATAAAATAAGTAATAGTCCTGCAAGAAATGTGGAGAAAGCCAATCCTTCAAGACCATGTTTATTTATAATAGCAGAAGTAATTAAGACGAAAGCTCCGGTAGGTCCACTGATTAAAACTTTGCTGCCTCCACATAATGCACCTATTACACCGGCTATAATAGCCGTAACAAGACCTTTTTCAGGTGCAACTCCTGAGGCTATCGCAAAAGCTAAACCTAATGGCAGAGCCACTACACCGACGATAATACCTGAAATCAGGTCTTTTTTAAACTGAAATAAATTGTAATCTCCTAAACTAGAGAAAATAGCGGGTCGAAACACATTCATAGCCCATTTTTTCATATCACCAATCTTTTTTAAGTAATATGAGATATGAGTTAACTCAAAGATTAACCCATAGGTCATAATGTTTATAATGAATTATATAACTTGAATAATAGAGGAATATTAACCGTTATTCTTTTTGGAGGCGCAAAGGTAATAGCTAAGCCTTGAACAAACAATTAAAAGGCTTAATAAAATGGATTAAATTGCAATCTGTATGTGGCAATTTAATGTTATAGGTTTTAATTATTTCCATATAAAACGATTTTATCCTGTTTAATATTGAACTTTTTGATTTTTTTCTATGGATTAAGCTACAAATAACCTAATTTTGCTCGCGCAATACCGATAATAATTTTTAACAGTGCGTCTGTTTTGTATTATCGGCTTTGAAGTTTGCTCAAATTAAACTCTAAATAGTAACATTTAATTTTATCTTTATGTGGATTTTTAACAGTTCAATTGGACGAAAACTCATCATGAGTTTATCGGGACTTTTTCTAATCTCGTTCCTGATTGTTCACTTATCAGCTAACCTGGCATTATTAGCAGGTACTGGCGGTGCTACAACTCCGGCGGAGATTCCTTACAATGTAGTGTGTCACTTCATGGATACAAATCCATTAATTATGGTGATGGTTCCTGTATTGGCTCTTGGGTTTCTTGTACACATTGTTTATGCTTTCATTTTGACAGCACAAAACAGAAAAGCACGTGGTAATGACCGCTATGCATCATCAAGCAAAACTAACATTTCTTGGGCATCTAAAAACATGTTTGTTTTAGGTATTATTGTTCTAGGATTCTTAGGTCTTCACTTGATCCACTTTTGGGCTAAAATGCAATTGCAACATTTCATTGGCGGAACACCAGAAGCGAACGCTTATCAATTAGCAGTTGATTTGTTTACAAATCCTGTTTATGTTGTAATTTACATTGTATGGATCTGGGCTTTGTGGTTCCACTTAACTCACGGTTTCTGGAGTGCATTCCAATCTATGGGATTAAACAACTACAACTGGATGCCTCGTTGGAAAGCATTAGGTAGTGTTCTTGCGACATTAATCGCAATCGGATTTACTATCATTCCTTTATTCTTTATGTTTGGTCTTAACCAATAATTGGGATAAAGATTCTAACATTTAGAACTAAATAGAAGATTTAGAAATTACAAAACAATTGTACTAGAATTATGACTAAGATAGATGCTAAAATCCCTCAAGGTCCTTTGGCCGAGAAGTGGAGCTACTATAAATCACACCAGAAATTGGTGAACCCAGCAAACAAACGTCGTTTGGATATTATCGTAGTTGGAACAGGTCTTGCAGGTGCTTCTGCAGCGGCTTCTCTAGGTGAGCTTGGTTTCAACGTATTGAACTTCTGTATTTCTGATTCTCCACGTCGTGCTCACTCGATCGCAGCACAAGGGGGTATCAATGCTGCGAAAAACTATCAAAATGATGGTGACAGCGTATACCGTTTGTTCTACGATACAATTAAAGGTGGTGACTATCGTGCACGTGAGGCTAACGTTTACCGTTTGGCTGAAGTTTCAAACGATATCATTGACCAATGTGTTGCTCAAGGTGTACCTTTCGCTCGCGAGTACGGTGGACTTTTGGATAACCGTTCTTTCGGTGGTGCTCAGGTTTCACGTACTTTCTACGCTAAAGGTCAGACAGGTCAGCAGCTTTTGTTAGGTGCTTACTCTGCATTAAGCCGTCAGGTTGAGAAAAAAACAGTTAAGTTATATACTCGTTACGAAATGGTTGACCTTGTTGTTATCGACGGTCGTGCCCGCGGTATTATCGCTCGTAACCTTGTTACTGGTAAATTAGAGCGTTTCGCAGCTCACGCTGTAGTAATCGCTACTGGTGGATACGGTAACACATTCTTCTTGTCAACAAATGCAATGAACTGTAATGGTTCTGCTGCATGGCAGTGTTACAAGAAAGGTGCATATTTTGCTAACCCATGTATGGCGCAAATTCACCCTACTTGTATTCCTGTACACGGAGAATTCCAGTCTAAATTGACTTTGATGTCTGAGTCATTACGTAATGACGGTCGTATCTGGGTTCCTAAAAAGAAAGAAGATGCAGCTGCTATTCGTGCAGGTAAATTAAAACCGACTCAAATTAAAGAAGAAGATCGTGACTACTATTTGGAGCGTCGTTACCCTGCATTCGGTAACCTTGTTCCTCGTGACGTAGCTTCACGTGCAGCTAAAGAACGTTGCGATGCTGGTTTCGGTGTTGGTAACACAGGTTTGGCTGTATACCTTGACTTCTCTGACGCAATCAATCGTTTAGGTGAAAACGTAGTTAGAGCTCGTTATGGTAACTTATTCCAAATGTATGAGAAAATCGTTGATGATAATCCATACCAAACACCAATGATGATCTATCCTGCTATTCACTACACAATGGGTGGTACTTGGGTTGATTACGAATTACAAACATCTGTACCAGGTTTATTCGCGATCGGTGAAGCTAACTTCTCTGACCACGGAGCTAACCGTTTGGGTGCATCTGCATTGATGCAAGGTTTGGCAGACGGATATTTCGTTCTTCCTTACACAATCCAAAACTACCTGGCTGATCAGATTCGTGTACCTCGTTTCAGCACAGAACTTCCTGAGTTCGCAGCTGCTGAAAAAGAAATCCAGGATCGTATTTCTAAATTGATGTCTATCAAAGGAAAACGTACTGTAGATTCAATTCACAAAGAATTAGGATTGATCATGTGGGATTTCGTAGGTATGGGTCGTAACGAACAAGGTCTTAAAACAGCTATCGAGAAATTGAAAGCAGTTAAGAAAGAGTTCTGGAGCAACGTATTCATTCCGGGTTCAGGAGCAGATATGAACACAGAGCTTGAAAAAGCTTTACGTGTTGCTGACTTCATTGAAATCGGTGAATTGATGGCTCGCGATGCTTTGGATCGTCAAGAATCTTGTGGTGGTCACTTCCGTGAAGAATATCAAACAGAAGAAGGGGAAGCTCTTCGTCAGGATGATAAATTCTCTTATGTTTCTTGTTGGAAATATATGGGCGACGATCAAGATCCGGAATTGATCAAAGAATCACTTGATTACGAGTTTATCGTGCGTCAACAACGTAACTACAAAGCGTAATTCTCAACTCAAAGGAAAAAAAGACTCTTATGGACAAGACTATAAATGTAACTCTGAAGATTTGGAGACAAAAAGGTCCGAAAGTAAAAGGTGCTTTCGAGAC
>JBOFIZ010000314.1:0-8741 GCA_051650425.1 Bacteroidales bacterium | reverse complement strand
CAAAAGAACCCCGATGGAGTTCTTTTGTTTGGTTCTTAAAGTAGGTATTAACGATCTTATTTAAGGTATAAAAAGTTTGTTTAGGTCTTATGGATGCAAATATCCTTTATTTAAGATCTGGTTACAAATAAAAAAGTATGTTTTACAATATAAAAATCAAGCCTTTAAATGTTAATGTGGACTGTAAAAAAATATCATTATAGTATGCTTTTTGAGATTTGACTTCCTATTTTATATATAAAGAGGGTTTTAGGTTGAGATTTAGCGGTTTTTGAATAACGGATAGAGCAATTAGATATTTCGTATAGGTTGATTTTGAAAAGGTTAAATAACTATAAAGAGGAGCTATGTTTATTTTTATTACGAATAAAACAGGTTCGGAGTTTGTTTACCTTATAAAGCGTAACAATAAAAAAGCTGCATATTTCACCTTTTTTATCAGGCAAAATATGCAGCAGAAATTATTTGAGATACGTCTTTTATTTAGCAAACTTCACAGAAACCCAGTTGTTGCGTTCTTTGAAGTCAACCAACTTAAGACCTAAACGATTGGCTTCTTCCTCAATGACAGGGATGTCTTGTTTGTAGAATCCGCTCATAAATAAGTGGCCATTATCATTAAGTTTAGCCACATAGTTGTGCATATCATTTAGTAAAATATTGCGGTTGATATTTGCAAAGATTACATCAAAATTATTTTCGTTTTGTAGTAATGCTGCATCACCCAAAAGGATTTTGATGTTTGCCGTGTCGTTTAAACGAATATTTTCGTTAGCATTGTCTGTAGCCCATTCATCAATATCGATGGCTGTAATCGGATTGGCTCCCTTTTTCGAAGCTAAGATAGCAAGCACGGCAGTACCGCAGCCCATATCCAAGAATGATTTACCCTGTAGATCTTCTTCTAGCAAGAATGTAAGCATCAGGCTGGTCGTTTCGTGATGTCCTGTACCGAATGACATTTTTGGATCTATAAGAATATCATATTCTGTTTGCGGAATATCTTTATGGAAAGAGCTGTGGATAACGCATTTTTGATCAATGATGATAGGTTGAAAGTAATGTTTCTCCCATTCTTCATTCCAGTTTTGAGCAATTACTTCATTCGAAGTAAAAGCGATAGATGCCTCCATCGGGAAATTTTCAATGACCTCTTTTATGTTGTTTTCATCATAAAGTGAAGTTTGAATATAAGCATCAATTCCGTTATCTGTCGAAACAAAGCTTTCAAAGCCGATTTCTCCTAACATTGCTGATAAAACATCTGCATTGATTTCATTATTAGGGGAAATGGAAAACTGAAATTCAAGATAATTCATTGTAAAATTGCAATTAAAAAGTTGTTTATATGTAGTTTATTTCTATTTTTGTCTATGAATCAATAAATTATTGATTCGCAAAAATAAACTATTTATCTGATATATAGTCTTACTCTCAGAGAGGACTTGTATATAATAGTATGATTTAACATTAAAAACGGAGGATTAATTATGAAAAAATTAAGAGTTCTTGCATCTGCCCTGCTTTTTATCGCACCGTTGGTAGCATGGGCGCAAAATATCCCCGAAGATGATCTATATGTGTCCAAAAAAGATGTCAATCCGATCGTCAAGAAAGTAAAAGCTGAAAAACAGAAGAAACAGGTCGTTAATTCTGTAACTGAAATTCAATTGGGTGATCGTGATGTGGATGAATATAACCGTCGTAAATCTTATGGTAATTTGATTACCAAAGACAATGATACGATCAAGCTTGAACCGGGTGTTGACTATAAGCTGAATCAATCCAATCAGGGTTATCTGAACGGATTTAAGGGTTCGGAAAGGGATTTTCAGGCTGCCGAACGTATTCGCAGATTCCATAATTCCAAATATACGGTTCGGATAAGTGATCCGAATTTCTTTGATATCTATATGCTGGATGATGATGAATGGAATATCTATATTGATGATTTCTATGCAACTATAACACCGACATGGGATAATCCAATGTATTGGGATTATATGTATTCTCCATATTCTTATAATCCTTTTGCATGGCGTATGTCTGCATGGGGTATGGGGCCTTACTGGGGTTTTAGTTACTCAAACTGGGGTCCGGGCTGGGGTTGGCCAAACTGGGGCTGGGGATCTCCGAGTTGGGGTTGGGGTCCGAGTTGGGGCTGTGGTTGGTATCCCGGCGGCGGCTGGTACCCTGGTGGTGGCTGGTATCCCGGCGGCGGTTGGTACCCTGGTGGCGGTTGGTATCCTGGCGGCGGTTGGTATGACAGTAGCTACAAATATGCAAACGGACGTCAGCCTTATTATGGAGGCAACAGAGGTTCTGCTAATTACGGAGGCGGAAACTATACAGGTGGACGCGATAAGAAATATTCACAAGCAAGACCCGGAACATCGAATAATTCAGGAAATAGCATAAATGCATCTACACGTCCTTCGACAGGTAATCCAAATTATTCGACAGGGGGCCGTTCAGATCGTTTCCAAAATGGAAATGCAGTGAATGTTACACGTCCTTCAACAAGACCTTCGACAGGTTCATCCGGCTCGGAAGGCGTTTACAGGCCAAGGAGTGACAGACAAAGTTCTGCTTCAGGTTCGACAAACTCATCCGGTGGCAGAACGCAAAGTTATGACAGAACAAACTCAAATAACAGCAACAGCAACTGGGGCAGATCATCTAACTCAGGAAGCAGTTTCCAAAACTCAGGTTCATCTTCTAGATCAAGCTCAGGCGGGTCATACGGAGGTAGCCGTAGTTCCGGAAGCAGTAGTGGAGGAAGTTACTCAGGCGGACGTAGTTCTCGTGTAGGAAGATAAATAGGAAAAGCTAAGAACTAAGAAAGTGAGTTTATATTTTATAGATTAACAGGGCTTAGTTCTTAGCTTTTTATTTAAAATATTCGTTGACTTACCAAAAGTCGGGAAGAGCTCATTTTATAAACCGGTTAAAATATATATTTTTGCAAACGGAACATTGCAAAAATATCTGACCTATAAACATAACTATCGAACACTAAATTGAAATATATGAAAAAAAATACTTTACTTGCAGCGATACTCTTGGCCGGATCAGCTTCGATCTATGCTCAAGGTGAGGCAGATGCCATTCGCATGTCTCAACGAGATATAACAGGTACAGCCAGATCTATGGGTATGGCAGGCGCTTTCGGTGCGTTGGGTGGTGATATGTCTGCTTTGTGGAACAACCCTGCAGGAATCGGGGTCTATCGCTCTTCTGAATTTGCAGGTACATTAAACCTTTCGATGACTTCTGCCAATACAAAATGGGGTGGAAACTCAATCAATAATGACAAGACAAATTTTATTTTTGATAATTTCGGCTATGTAGCCAGTTTCCGTGGAGCTGGTGAATTTGGCTTTAATGTGGGTGTTGCATATGCCCGTAAAGCTTCATTTAACCGTGTATATACAGCTGAAAACTCGAATTTCGGATCTTCTTTGACCGATTATATCGCTGATCAGGCATATGGAATATCACCTTCATGGTTAGATGATTTAAGAGGTGCTGATAAGCCTTATGATCCTTATTTGGAAAATTTACCATGGTTATCTATTCTTGGATGGAATTCAGCTTTAATCAAACCAGATGGACAAACAGCTCAGGGTGATCAGCTTTATTCATCTAATTTTCCCTTAAACATGAGACCATCTGCACGTTTGAATGTTCGTGAGTCCGGTCGTGTGGATGAATATAACTTCAGTTTCGGGGGTAACTATGATGATTTAATTTATTTCGGAGCAACACTATCTGTTACGGATTTTGCATATCGTCTGACTACAGGATATGAAGAAGATTTCCATACAGATGGTGGCTATTATCTTGAAAACTCATTAAATACTCGTGGTACAGGAGTAAACTTCAAATTAGGTATGATCGTAAGACCTGTTGATTTTTTCCGCTTTGGTGTAGCAGTACATACTCCGACATATTACAGCATGACAGATAAATTCGGGGCATTGGTAGATTCATACAACATCTATGATGGGAATGATCAGGATGGCAATCCGATTTATGTAAACGGAAGAACATCTACTCCGATGGGATCTGTCGGATATGATATGAATACACCTTTCCGTTTTCAGACTTCTGCAGCTTTTGTTCTTGGTAAAAAAGGATTGTTGAGTTTCGAGTATGAGCTTCAGGATTATTCAAGTCTTAAATTGAAAGATGACGGAGGGAATGAGTCGGGAGAAAACTTCTATATAAAGCAAAATACAAAATCGGTAAATACATTCAAAGTAGGTGGGGAATATCGCGTGACACCACAATTCAGCTTGCGTGCCGGATATGCTTATCAGTCATCACCGGTTAAAGCAGAAGTATATGATGGTAAAGTGACTGTAGGAACGGTAGGTACAATGCCAAATTATGTATTACCGGGTAAAAATCAATATTACACCGCCGGTTTGGGGTATCGTTTCGGTAGTCTTTACACTGATTTAGCCTATGTTCATAAAACAGAAGATGCAAATGGTTTCGCTTTTGCTCCTTTGTATGCACAGGATGGTAGTACAGTAGTTGCTTCAGAGCCATTTAAACTTAAAACTAAAAGATCAAATATATTATTAACGGTAGGATTAAAATTTTAACTAAGCGAAAATGAGTTTATTTTTATCATTGGGAGCTGCTGCTGAAAATGTAGCAGCTTCGGACACGACAAAGCATGTTGCTACAGGGCTAGCCAAAGCGATAGAAAATTCAACGTTTCAGGATATCATGAAGCAGTTGATTGCATTTTCTGTAAATCAGTCTTTAAAAATTCTTGCAGCGATTGTTATTTATTTTGTTGGTAAATGGATAATTAATCGTATTAAGTTTATTTCCCGCAAAGTGATGGAGAAAAGAGAAGTGGATCATTCACTTCGTTCTTTCTTACTGAACTTGATTAATATCACTTTGACAATTCTTTTGTTTGTGATTATTATCGGAGTTTTGGGTGTCGAAACAACTTCTATGGCAGCCCTTCTTGCTTCTGCCGGTGTGGGTATTGGTATGGCTATGAGTGGTACGCTTCAGAACTTTGCTGGTGGGGTAATTATCTTATTGCTTAAACCGTATAAAGTAGGAGATTTTATTGAAGCTCAGGGGCAGTTAGGGACTGTACGTGAAATCCTTATTTTCAATACTGTACTTAATACGATCGATAACAAAGTGATTTATATTCCGAACGGATCTTTGTCATCGGGTATTATCAACAACTACTCTCAATCAGGTATTCGTCGTGTAGATCTTAAATTCGGATTTGCTTATGGTGATAGTTATGATGAAGCACGCAAAATGATTCTTGGATTCCTGGAAGGAGATGATCGTATCCTTACGACTCCTGCTGAACCATTTATCGGATTGCATACATTGAACAACAGTTCAATTGATATCGTTGTAAGAATCTGGACTCGTACAGAAAATTATTGGAATTTGTATTTTGAGCTGACAGAAAAAGTTTATAAAAACTATCCTGCTCACGGTCTTAATATTCCATTTCCACAGATGGATGTACATATGTATCCGACAAATACGAATACAAAAGCATAATATCTCAGAAAGGTGCCTTCTTCAGAGGGCGCCTTTTTTTGTTGGAACTCTGATTTATTGAGCCTTATTTATATATTTGTAGAACGAATTACCTATCTATTTAAATTGTTATGAATATACAAGAAATGGTATTGAAATGCCGAAGTTACAGACGCTTTGATGCGACTTACGATATTTATAAAAATGAACTTTTACAGCTTGTCAATATAGCACGTCTGGTACCTTCAGCCCGTAATATGCAGCCACTCAAATACCGGATTGTATATACAAAAAACGAATGTGATCTGATTTTTCCTAAGCTGGGTTGGGCGGGTTATCTCAAAGAATGGGCAGGACCCGAAGAGTCTGAACGACCAACAGCCTATATTGTCGTCCTGAAAGATACAGAACTGGCAGATGATATCTTCTGTGACGATGGACTGGCATTACAAGCCATGCTGTTCGGAGCAGTAGAGATGGGTTTGGGTGGATGTATTATCGGATCAGTCAATAAAGAAGCTCTTTATCAGGAATTAGCGATTGATAAACGCTATGAAATACGCTATGTGCTGGCTTTGGGAAAACCTGTCGAACAGGTTGTGATTGAGCCGGTAGAAGATAATGAGATCCGTTATTGGCGTTCGGCAGATGGAATACATCACGTACCGAAAAGGAGTTTAGAAGAAGTGTTGATTTAATATCTGATATATGGTGAAAGGGGTTTTTGAGAATTGTTCTTCGATGAAGAAAATTCTGATTCTGGTTGTACTTATGCTTGTCGGACTATGTATAGCTTCGGTTATGACCGGACTAGTTATGGAATATGATTTTGATCAGTCGACATTATTACGCATTATTCAATTTTTAACGTTAAGCGGACTGTTTATTTTCCCGGCTTTTTTTGGAGCAGATTTATTCTCGTCTGATTGGAAAGCTTATTTATATCTTGATAAAGGAGTCCGTATGGATCAGCTTCTTTACACAATACTATTGGTCATTAGTTTGCAACCTTTCCTTTCATGGATGATTTATATCAATAGTCAAATTATATTACCCGAATTCCTGTCTGGACTTGAAGAATTGTTGCGTTCGATGGAGAAAAGTGCCGAAGATAATATTATGATGATTCTGAAAACAGACTCAATCGCTGTTTGTTTGATTAATATATTGCTCATTTCTGTACTTACTGCAATTGGAGAAGAAGCATTTTTTAGAGGTGTTCTTCAGCGTATTATGCTGGATCAGACTAAGAGAGTATGGGTGGGAATTCTGCTTATAGCTATTATCTTTAGTGCTATTCACTTTCAGTTTTATGGTTTTTTTGCCCGTATGCTTTTAGGTGCTTTATTTGGTTATCTGGTATTTGCATCCAAAGCATTGCTTCTACCGATAATTGCACATGCCGTCAATAATCTGATAGCTATCTTACAGATCTACTTTGATCATATTTTCCAGACAAATAAACTATCAGACTTACCTCCGCGCGGAATAGTTGTGATTTTAAGTGTTTTTGGCAGTGCTTTTTTCTTACGTTTACTGATTCGTTCTTTCCGCAGGGAAAGAGGTATAGCCAGTGATTCTATTATTTAATCTTCGAGAAATTTATTTCAGATGAAAAACAGCTTGATTACGCTTGCCTTATTAGTGTCATTACAGGTTTCTGCTCAAACCCGAAATGGAAATAACTGGCGGACACGTGTTGATTCATTGTTGAACGCAACAATGAAAAAATATCCGACTTCGGGGAGGGCAAAGATTGTATCTTTTGCCGTCGATAAGAATAACAATAAGCTTTCTTTGCGTTTGTCCGATTCGTTTGCTAATATACCACATCGCAAAAGTTCGATCGATTCACTTTACGCCGAAACGAAAAAACTTTTGCCAGCAGCCTATGCTTCGCTAGATATTGTTATGACGATCGAGGGAAAGGAACTGGGATATTATATACCCAATGCACTGCGTAAGGTGAGAGCCAAAGCAAAAGATCGTATGTTGCCTCATACAGCTAAACAGCCAGCCTGGGTGCGCAATAAATCATTACCCTACAAAGTGACAGAGGGTCTGCAGGGCAATCATATTGCCCTTTGGCAGAGTCATGGTTTGTATTTCGAAAAGAAACTCGACCGCTGGGAGTGGCAACGTGCTAAATACTTTCAGACAGTTGAAGATATGTTTACCCAGAGTTTTGTATTGCCCTATCTCGTTCCCATGCTCGACAATGCAGGAGCTGTCACTGTTTTGCCTCGTGAGCGCGATGTTAATACAACGGAAATTATCATAGATAAAGATCGTTCGACAGATAATGGTAAATATCTCGAAATGGAGGGGAAAGAGAAATGGAAGGCAGGTTCGAAGGGAGGATTTGCTCATCTGAAGTCAACTTATGTCGATGGTGAAAATCCATTCGATATGGGCGAGTATCGCTACATAATGTCCACTACTCATAAAGATGCAGACAGCAAAGCCATCTGGAAGACCGAAATCCCTGAAAATGGAGAATATGCAGTTTATGTTTCCTATAAATCGCTTCCGGCAAGTCCTACCGATGCTCTCTATACAGTTCATCATGCAGGAGGTAAAACAGAGTTTCGTGTCAATCAGCGTATGGGGGGAGGTACCTGGGTTTACTTAGGAACTTTTCCGTTTAAGCCCGGAGATCCCGGTAAATCCCAGATTACACTCTCCAATTATTCCAAAGAAGCTAATCGGATTGTGAGTGCCGATGCCGTGAAAATAGGCGGAGGTATGGGTAATATAGCGCGTAGCAGTCAAAAAGTAAAAATAGAAAACAATCAGGTTGTTAATGCACAGGATATTCAGGCTGAAGTAAGTGGAATGCCTCGCTTTACAGAAGGAGCACGATACTGGATGCAATGGGCCGGAGTACCCTATAAGATATATTCGCCTAAGAATGGAGATAATGATTATGTCGATGATTTTTCATCTCGTGGAGCCTGGGTAAATTATCTGGCAGGAGGTTCACGTGTTCAGCCCGATAGTACGGGCTTAAACGTACCTATTGATCTTGCGTTTGCATTTCACTCAGATGCAGGAACTTCATTGACAGATTCGATTGTCGGTACTCTCGGTATTTACTATTCAAAGTTCAATAAAGGAAAATATGCAGATGGGACATCTCGAATGGCAGCACGTGATCTGACCGATATTATTCAGTCTGAGGTGATCAAAGACGTACGTGCACAGTT
>JBOFIZ010000313.1:0-1274 GCA_051650425.1 Bacteroidales bacterium | reverse complement strand
CGTATTAGCAAACCCCTTTTTGCATTAACATAAATGATACTGCGTAGGTATTGTCACAAATAAGAAAGATGGTGATAACATGTTTGATTTTAGATCAATGTTTAAATTAATGAAAGAGCTTGATTGGAAGCTAATTGCGGTAGTTATTTGTATATTTGGTTTTGGTCTTGTTATATTAAGTAGTGCAACTCATGCAACTACTACAGGAAATTACGCTCAGATAACTAAACAAGGACTAGCGTTCTTACTTGGTATGGGGCTTGTATTTGTAATATTGTTATTTGATTATAATCTTTTAGGTAAGTATTACAAAGCGTTATATATATTAAGCGTAATACTATTAGTATTAGTATGGATACCAGGAATAGGTAAGGCTAATGCAGGAGCTAGATCATGGCTACACTTAGGACCTTTAGACTTTCAAACTTCAGAACTAGTTAAATTAACTTTTATACTAAGTTATGCAAAAATTGTTGAAGAAAAGAAAGGTAAATTAAAGACAATAAAAGATATAGTGCCTCTTGTGGTATATGCTGCACCTATAATACTACTTTTACTTGTACAGCCAGACCTAGGAACGGCTATAGTATTTTGTTGTATAATAGGAGGTATGTTGTTTACTGCCGGACTTAATGATAAAATAATTAAAAGAGGTCTTATAGCGATAGTTATAGCTATGCCTCTTATGTATATGGTAATGGCACCACATCAAAGAATAAGAATAGATGCTTTCTTACATCCAGAGAATGTTGCTTTACCTGGTAACTACCAAGTTATGCAGTCAATGATAGCTATAGGTTCAGGTGGAACGACAGGTAAAGGTCTATATGAAGGAACTCAAAATCAAAATGACTTCTTACCAGTTCAAGATAGTGACTTCATATTTGCTGTTATAGGTGAAGAACTAGGGCTTATTGGAATGTTTGTAATAATTTTACTGTACGGATTATTCTTAATAAGGATGATCGTTATTGCAAAAGAAGCAAAGGATTTTTATGGAACCTTAATAGTTATTGGGGTAGCAAGCATGTTTGCTTATCAAGTTATACAGAATATAGGGATGACGGTTGCTGTAATACCTGTTACAGGAGTAACATTACCATTTGTTAGTTATGGAGGAAGTTCTCTGATGACATCTTTAGCTAACTTAGGGCTTGTACTAAATGTAGGTATGAGAAGAAAGAAAATAAATTTCTAATATATTAGGGGTGACGTATGAATATAGCATTAATAGCACATGATGAAATGAAAAACACTATGGTTGGATTTTGTAT
>JBOFIZ010000312.1:0-4090 GCA_051650425.1 Bacteroidales bacterium | reverse complement strand
CCTGAATAAGGCAACAAAGCAACATCTCCCAAATCGCCAATACCGGTACCACTCAAGTGTGTATGAGAGAAAGCATAGATTAGTGAATCATCAGAATGATATCCGCTACTCGCCTCCCAACCCATTAAATGAGTATCAGGACTTAGCTGAACTAATGAAAAAGGTCTGGTCGCACCCGGAAAAGTATGTCCGTGAGCCCCTGTTCCGATAAACGGATCAACAAATTTCAATACATCCGGCTGATTCTCTTTTGTTTTACATCCTCCTAAGGATAATGCAATAAAAGCACAAGCTATTAATTTCGACTTCATCAAAAAAAGTTTTGTTTTTTAGAGACTGGTTTCTTAACTGATAAATTAATTGATAATTAATTGATAATCAATTCATCGACAAACATTACTGCACCTACTTTATCAATCGCTTTTACTTTCATCTTCACATAGCGTCCTTCTGTTTTTCCGTCAAATGTAAAGTCTTTAAAAAGCATTGTATCCGTGTCTAACGGAATATCGTGTGTCAGTGTTGCAACTGGTGTGAAATTGATATTGTCATCCGAAACGGAATATTCTACTTCCTTCGGTAACCAGATCCACGGACCGACAAGTTGCATAAATTGTGCTCTGATCTCGCGGATAGGCTGAACCTCTCCCAAATCTACCACACATTCAATTCCCTTTACATACCCTTGCCACAATTGATCTTTGTAACTATATGTTCCTACCAAACCATCAACCAAAGCTGTTTTACCTCCGGCTTTGTAACCATCAAGGAAACGAGATACTTCAATCGGTTTACCTAGCCCTTTGTGTACATCGATACGGAAAGGTTGAATATCTGATGCTGTCTTCCCATTTTTAAACAATTGAGCTTTCAGATCCGATGTTGCTGTAAACTTAATCGGAGCTTCATAAAGCAAGGAGTTCATTGTCGGTGTTGAACCGTCCAATGTATAACGTATCTCTGCAGAATCCATATCTGCAAGCAAGCTTACCCAGATAATTCTATTCTCTAAGTCAACTTTACGCTCCTGAGTAATGATAGTTGAAATCGGTTTTGGTGAAATTCCGATTGACTTCAGGTATGGATAATTATTTGAAACACGAGATTTAAAACTTTTCCAATCCTTCATGTCAGGATTTGTCCATGCTACTTCACTTAATGCAAGAAGGCGCGGATAAATCATACTTTCTGTGTGAGGAATTGTTGACATATATTCAGTCCATACATTTCCCTGAATACCCCAGATTAGTTTCTTTTCTTCGTCTGTCAGATCAATATTCAACGGGTCATACGAGTAAACTTTCTTCAAAGGCATATATCCTCCGATCGCTTCAGGTTCAATCATCGGATTTTCCTGATACTGATCCAGATAGCAGTATTCACCCGGAGTCATAACAACTTTATTTCCTGCTTTTGCTGCTTTAATACCTCCTTCTTCGCCTCTCCATGACATAACAGTCGCTGTTTTACTTAATCCTCCTTCGAGAATTTCATCCCAGCCGATCATTTTACGTCCTTTTGAATTAATATATTTTTCTATTCGCTGAACGAAATAGCTTTGTAATTCTTCTACATCAGCAAGGTTATTATCCTTCATTCTTTTCTGACATTTCGGACATACCTTCCAAGCTCCCTTAGCAGCTTCATCTCCTCCGATATGTATATATTCGGATGGAAATAATGCAATCACCTCATCCAAGACATCTTGTAAGAACAGGAAAACAGAATCATTACCTGCACAAAACTCACCATGTTTAAACGGTTCACCTGTACAAGAAAGTTCCGGATAAACTGCTAAAACTTCTTCTGAATGACCCGGCATTTCGATTTCAGGAATTACTGTTATGAAACGTTTTGCTGCATAGTCCAGTATTTCTTTTACATCTTCCTGTGTATAATACCCGCCAAAAGCATCCGGTTCTCCCTCTACGGCATATTTACGATCGCCAACCCACCAGGTTTTCCAATCCGGAGATTTACGCCATGCTCCTTTTTGTGTCAATTCCGGATATTTTTTAATCTGCAAACGCCATCCTGCACCATCTGTTAAATGCCAGTGAAAACGATTAAATTTATAATATGACAATGCATCCAGATGCTTCTTAATAAAGTCAACCGGATAGAAATGGCGGGACACATCCAGATGAAGTCCGCGATAACCAAATCGTGCATGATCTTTTATTTCTACAGAAGGAATCATCCATTGAGATCCTTCCTGATAAGCCAATTGTCGCAATGTCTGAAGTCCATAGAAAAGTCCGGCTGCTGTCGCAGACTTTATTTTCACTTCTTTGGAGCTCACAGTCAACTCATAAGCATCAAACTGATCATTAACTGAAGGATCAATCAGTAACTGAATTGAAGCCTTTCCTTTCTTATTTGTACTTGAAACAGGTGTTCCGAAAAGAGATAACTGCTCTGCAAAAATCTTCTGATCTGTATCTGTAGCATCGGTAAAGAACTTCGTATTTTTCTTTACGGTAAATACACCCTTATGCTCGGTAACCGACTGCGGATAAGGTAATAACTTGGACAATGATTGTGCTGTGGTTAAACTGCAAAACGATAAACTACCGACAATCAGTAGCAAATTCAAAACGGTTCTCATTTGTAGTAGTGGGTTCTTTTAAAGTCATTAATGTCACAAATATAGGAAATAATTATATAAATATCATATAAACCGCTCCCCAACGCTTTCTTAATAATAGTATTGTTAGCAAAATAATAACTATATTTGTCCAAAATCAATTATTATCCTAACTAATAGCGTAATGAATAAAATCACCAGATTAACTATCGGAGCATCTCTGTTCTGCAGCCTGAGTATGTATGCTCAGGTAGATAAAACGAGTTTATACCCTCTTCCTCAAAACATTGTTGATTATAACAAGGTTACATCCCTGAATAAGCCGTGGAAATTAGAGGGAGCCAAAAATGGGATATCTGTTATAGATGATCTTCAAGCATATTTTGCAATGGATAACAGTGTAAAAGACCGCAAAATCATTTTAACCGGATTACCTAAAAAAGACAAGCTAGCATCTGTTTCAGGAGCTTATAAACTAAAGATAACCGATAAAGAAATAAAAATCGAAGCAAATACTGATCAGGGATACTTCTATGCAATTCAAACGATGGCACAGATGATTCGTATGAATAATGGTGTTGCTGAATTACCTCAATGTGAAATATCAGATTATCCGAATGTAGCTTATCGTGGAACCGTAGAAGGTTTCTATGGAGAGCCTTGGAGTCATCAGGATCGTATCGAACAATTGAAATTCTACGGAAAACTAAAACTAAACACCTATATATACGGTCCGAAAGACGATCCGTATCACAGTTCTCCAAACTGGCGTAAACCCTATCCCGAAGCTGAAGCCAAACAGATTGAAGAACTAGCTAAAGTGGCAGCCGACAATCATGTGGATTTTGTATGGGCAATTCATCCGGGTAAAGACATTCAGTGGAATAAAGAAGACAGTCTGGCTATTATCAATAAATTTGAAATGATGTATCAGCTTGGCGTTCGCTCTTTTGCCGTATTCTTTGATGATATTTCGGGAGCTGGTGTGAATGCAGAGAAACAAGCTGCATTATTAAATTACATTCAAACGGAATTCCTGGATAAAAAGAAGGATGGCACTCCTCTTATTATGTGTCCGACTGAATACAACAAATCCTGGTCAAATCCGAAACCGGGTACTTACCTGGATATTTTAGGAGACAATCTGCACCCGAATGTTCAGGTTATGTGGACAGGAAACACTGTTGTTGATGATATTACCTTAGAAGGACTTGAGTGGGTAAATAAGCGAATTAAACGTCCGGCCTACGTATGGTGGAACTTCCCTGTGAGTGACTATGTTCGTGATCACTTACTGATGGGTCCTTCTTATGGACTGGACACGAAAGCACAAAACAGCATGTCGGGATTCGTTTCGAATCCAATGGATAAAGCAGAAGCATCTAAAGTTGCTATTTTCAATGTTGCCAATTACTCCTGGAATATGGAGAATTATGATCCTGTTACTTCCTGGAAGCAGGCCTGTGAATATATTATGCCTGAAGCGTCCGAGGCTTTCTTATG
>JBOFIZ010000311.1:0-2520 GCA_051650425.1 Bacteroidales bacterium | reverse complement strand
TGCTATTGTTGCTTTAGGTGGAACAGTAGTAAAACTCTAAGATTATGAGAGCAGTCGAAACCTTGAAAAATATATGGAAGATTAAGGATTTGAGAAATCGAATCCTTACTACCATTTTGCTTGTTGCAATCTATAGATTAGGTTCTTTTATCGTACTTCCAGGTATTGATCCTGAAGCGCTTACTAGCCTTAAGAATCAAACGGATTCAGGTCTTTTATCTTTATTAGACATGTTCTCAGGGGGTGCATTCTCTAATGCTTCAATTTTTGCATTAGGAATTATGCCGTATATTTCGGCATCTATCGTTATTCAGCTTCTTTCTATTGCAGTTCCTTATTTTCAGAAATTGCAACGCGAAGGTGAAAGTGGTAGAAGAAAAATGAACCAATATACACGTTACCTTACTCTTATTATCCTTGCAGTTCAGGCTCCTTCTTATTTGATTAACTTAGGTGTTCAATTAAGAGCTGCTGGCTCAAACTTGCCAAGTGGATATTTCTTTATTATCGCTACTACTATTATTCTAGCAGCAGGAAGTATGTTCATTATGTGGCTTGGTGAAAGAATTACCGATAAAGGTATTGGAAATGGAATTTCTTTTATTATCTTAGTCGGAATTATTGCAAGGTTACCGCACTCTTTGTTGCAGGAATTTATTAATCGTACAGCAGAGAAAACAGGTGGTTTGATAATGATGTTGGTGGAGATTGTTATCTTGCTTTTCATTATTGCAGGTGCAATACTTCTTGTTCAAGGAGCTAGAAAAGTGCCTGTTCAATATGCCAAAAGAATAATTGGGAATAAGCAATATGGTGGGGCTAGACAGTATATTCCGTTAAAGGTGAATGCTGCAAATGTAATGCCAATTATCTTTGCACAAGCGATTATGTTTATCCCGATGACCTTCATCGGATTCTCTAACATTGATTCAATTGGTGCTTTAGGATCCTCTTTTATAAATCCTGAAGGTGTTGGTTACAATGTAATTTTTGCTTTGTTGATTATTGCATTTACTTACTTCTATACCGCTCTTACTATTCAACCTAGCCAAATGGCAGAGGAATTGAAACGTAATAACGGTTTTATACCTGGTATAAAACCTGGTAAGAAGACAGCTGAGTATTTAGATGCTATTATGTCTCGAATTACCCTTCCAGGGTCGATTTTTTTGGCACTAGTAGCTATTTTACCTGCTTTCGCTAGATTCTTTGGAGTAAGTTCTGAGTTTTCTCAATTTTTTGGTGGTACTTCTCTATTAATTTTGGTGGGTGTTGTTCTTGATACTCTTCAACAAGTAGAGAGTCACTTATTAATGAGACATTATGACGGATTATTGAAATCCGGCAAAATTAAAGGAAGAACCGGTTCTATTGCTGCATATTAAAAATGATTTTTCTCAAAACTAATGAAGAGATAGAGTTAATCCGGGAAAGTTCACGCTTGGTTGGAAAGACTCTGGCTGAAGTAGCCAAGTTAATCCAACCAGGTGTTAATACTTTAACTCTGGATAAAAGAGCTGAGGAATTTATTAGAGATAATAACGCTATTCCTGGCTTTTTGGGATATAGCGGGTTCCCAAATACTCTATGTATCTCAGTAAACTCGCAAGTAGTTCATGGTATTCCTTCAAACTATGAGTTGAAAGAAGGTGATATCGTTTCTGTAGATTGCGGAGTTTTAAAGAATGGATTCTATGGTGATTCTGCCTATACATTTGCTGTAGGTGAAATTTCGGAAGAACATAAAAAACTCCTTCGTGTAACGAAAGAATCTCTATATCTGGGTATTCAGCAGGCTATTGATGGTAAGCGCGTTGGTGATATTGGTTTCGCCGTTCAACAACATTGTGAATCAAATAATTTTGCTGTTGTTCGCGAGTTAGTAGGACATGGCGTTGGAAAAAATCTGCATGAATCACCAGAAGTTCCGAACTATGGTAAAAGAGGACAAGGTCCTAAACTTAAAAAAGGTATGGTTATTGCTATCGAACCGATGATAAATTTAGGAACGCGTCAGATTGTATTTGAACGTGATGGATGGACAACGCATACTAAAGATCGTAAGTATTCTGCTCACTTTGAACATACAATTGCCGTGGGAACTACAGAAGCAGATATTTTATCTACTTTTGAATATGTTGAAGAAGTATTAGGCGAAAATGTAATTTAGTTTTTAAAAATTATTATGTCAAAACAATCAGCAATTGAGCAAGACGGAGTTATTGTTGAAGCATTGTCTAATGCAATGTTCCGTGTAGAGTTGGAAAATGGGCACATGATTACGGCACACATCTCTGGTAAGATGCGTATGCACTATATTAAAATTTTGCCTGGGGATAAAGTGAAAGTTGAAATGTCGCCTTATGATCTAACAAAAGGTCGAATTTCTTTTAGATACAAATAAAAAAACTTTATAGGTATGAAAGTAAGAGCATCTTTAAAAAAGCGTACCGCAGATTGTAAAATCGTTAGAAGAAAAGGTCGCTTGTATGTTATTAACAAGAAAAATCCTAAGTATAA
>JBOFIZ010000310.1:0-1314 GCA_051650425.1 Bacteroidales bacterium | reverse complement strand
TAGCCTTTCTTTCGCAGAAGTTCGAAGATTCCGTTTTTACCCAATGCATAAGTGTCATTAATGACAAAAATAGCGGGTTCATCGTGGATGACAGTAATTATTCTGGCTGTCCATTTCTGATTCATATGATCGATTCGTTCACTTTGCCCGGATCTCTTTTTCTCATTGATCAGTTGATCCAGGATGAGTAAGTCTCCGTTTCGATATGCCTGAGTAATACGTTTGTTTAATGTACGGCTATTTGGAATTGTTTGGCAGAACTGGAGAAGTGATTGCGCCCGATTTCCAATAATATCAGCAGGAAAACCGAGTTGCATGACATTTTCAAATGATTCAAACCCCATTACCGGCCGATTATCTGAGCTCAATTGCTTAATTAAGGCAAAATCAATAATCTGATCGATGTCTGTAGCTTTGCCTCCGATTGTCTGTGTTTCTGATGAAAGGCAAAGTCTTGTGAAATCCGGATGCAAAACCTGGAATATTGCAGCTAAAGTGTCATTTCCATATTGTTGAATAGTCTGTTTAATATAATTGAAAGATGAATCCGTCAGAAAACCTTTCAGATTATTCTCCTGTGGAAGGATTATATATTTCTCTAAAGAGGGCATTCCTTCTTCAAAGTCTTGCGGCGTCAGTTCGCAATAGATAATATCAGTGTTCGTTGAGGCTTCATCCAACCCTTTCATCGTTGAGATAAAAGAAGTTTCGATATAAGGATCTGTCATGATCAGATAAGATGATTTCTGTATATCGTCGCGAGATATTTTCCATACAGACTGAGCCGGACAGCTCATTGTGAATCCTATAAGAAAGAATAAAAATGTGGTTACAAACTTTTTCATAATTGTGTCTTGGTTGAGTAAATCCTTGTCTGATTACAATCACTGCTTTTTAGTAAAGAGAAGGATTTTATTTGCAATTTTACACACTAAATTTTAGATTACCAAATTATATATCTTCTTTTAGAATCAACGGAATAGATGGATCAAGTGATAAGCTGTACTACGCACTTAATATCTAAGTATTTGTTAAATTGAAAAAGAGAGTCAATTCATATTATTAGCAACTGAATAGTAAATACTATATTTGGATATCTAATCAATATATTAACCTAATTATGAGTAAAATCAAAAATGAAAGTATCGGGTGGGTAGATCTGTTAAGAATACTTGCCTGTTTTTTTGTTGTGTTCGCCCATTCATGCGATCCATTTGTAGCACAATTTGACAATAATCGTTTTGAATTTCTTTCCGGTGCTTTCTGGGGGAGTCTGATGCGCCCGTGTGTCCCTATTTTTGTAATGATGACAGG
>JBOFIZ010000309.1:0-2569 GCA_051650425.1 Bacteroidales bacterium | reverse complement strand
ATTTCAGGTTTGATTATATGATATAAAGATTTCTCATTACCGGCAGCTTCTTCCCGCGCCTCTTCCGAATTCAATACATCATAAGGTCTGCTCGAAACCAATTCAACAAGTTCTTTCGGAGGTCTAACTCCTTTAAAAGGTTTTATCTTTGCCATAATACAGCGATATTAGATTTAGTGAATTATTATTTAGTTTCTCTTTACCAACTTATAACTGATCCTTCCATTACCATTTTCAATATAGGCTATATAAATGCTTGAGAAGACCAGTTTACCGTCATTACTTATTCTGCTCCATTTAATGTTTGAGTTTTCTCTTTTACTTATAGGAACTTTAAAGTATCAGACTCGTCTTTAAATGGATTTGGATTAGATATATCTTTTTTCTTTTTATCCCGAATATAACTTGAAAATAGCTATCGTCGAAAAAGAGAAAGAAAAACAAATTGCGATATAAAAATCCGTTTTTCATTCGTTACTTTTCTGCAAAGAAAGTATTTTTTTTCATACATGTGCTATCCATCTTACAATTTAATAATTCTGATCTTCAAATATTTTTTCGCTAATTAGTTTTTTAGAAAGCAGCGTGAACTCTTTAATGGTATCTTATGTTTAAACTAATGCTACACAAAGCTATAGCATTGTGTAATATCGTTATTTCATATTTTATTTATCCATCTAAAAGTTATTGTAGCTATGAAAAAAGTGACATTTTTGTTATTATTGGCCGGTGGAATGTTGGTTTCAGCTCCTTTGATGGCGCAAGATCAAAAGAAAGAAGAAGTGAAGAAAGAATGTCCGGCTAAGAAAGAGTGCCCGGATAAGAAAAAAGAGTGTAAGGAAGGTAAGAAAGAGAATAAAGACGTCAAAAAGGAAAATAAGGACGTCAAAAAGAAATAATAATAAGAAAGCGGAGACATTTTTATGCCTCCGCTTTTTTGTATCGAATCCTGTTAGTCTTCGTCCTCATTTTTTGCTTCCTCTGGCAGGCGAACCATGATCGTCGTTGCTCCCAGAGTCAGAAAAGTATCGTTATGTAAAACGACTCTTTCATTTTTTGCAATATACTCCCCTTTATAGAAAGTACCCACTAAGCTAGGGAAATCGTGAACGGTGTAAATAAGTTTACCGGCTTTATCACGTTTGATATGAACCACACAGTGCTGTCTGTCCATACTCATATCATCAGTCAGAATTGGAATTTGTACAATTGTACCTTTAGACCGTCTGCCGATGATATTATCACCCATTACCAAAGGAAAATTCTGTTTGTAACCAAACTCGTTTTCGAAAACTTCCACTTCCCCCAGATTTTCTGTAGGTTCATCTTTAGCTTTCCGCGAGATACGGATACTTAAATTTCTCCCGCAATGTTCGCAATGCAAACGAATGGATTGACCTTCCGTATAATTTGAATCATCGAAACGGATAAAATTATCACATCTCGGACAGGCTATTTTTTTCATCCTCTATTTTTATAATGAATGGTTTATTGCTTTTATTTTTAGCGTTTCAGAACGCTTGGATCAGGAACGAAATCTGAAATATCTTTTCCGAATTTGATCAGATCACGCACGATGGTCGAGCTGATATGTGCAAATTCCAGTTCAGTGATCAGAATTATCGTTTCGATTCCTGTCATTTTACGGTTAACATCCGCAATGGATTTCTCAAACTCAAAGTCCATTGACGAACGGATACCGCGGATAATAGCCGTAGCACCGATCTCGTGTGCAAAATCGGCAGTAACGCAACTGTATGTTGCGATCTTCACGCGTGGTTCGTCCCGGAAAATATGTTCCAGTGCCGCAATCCGCTCATCAATTGAAAAAAGCGGTTTCTTTGTATCGTTTATCCCGATTGCCACAACCACTTCGTCTGCACAGGCATTAAGCGCACGGTGTACAATCGACATGTGCCCTTTCGTAAAAGGATCAAATGTTCCCGGGAATAGTGCTATTCGTTTCATAGTTTTCTTTTTATATATCCTCTTCTACGACGAGGTTATCGATAATAAAGTTCTGGCGTTCCATGGTGTTTTTACCCATATAGAATTCCAAAAGCTCTTTAACAAGGTCTTCTTTACGAAGCGTCACCTTATCCAGGCGCATATCCTCGCCGATAAAGTATTTAAACTCATCCGGAGAAATCTCTCCTAACCCTTTAAATCGGGTGATTTCAGGATTAGCTCCTAATTTTGCAATCGCTTGTAAACGTTCCTCGTCGTTATAGCAGTAAATAGTCTCCTTTTTGTTTCTCACACGAAACAAAGGTGTCTGTAAAATATATACATGTCCTTTTTTGATCAGATCCGGAAAGAACTGAAGGAAAAACGTGATCATCAGCAAACGGATGTGCATACCGTCCACATCGGCATCGGTTGCTATGATAACATTGTTATAGCGCAATCCGTCCAGACCGTCTTCAATATTCAAAGCTGCCTGAAGCAGATTAAATTCTTCGTTCTCGTAAACAACCTTTTTAGTCAGGCCATAGGTGTTCAAAGGTTTTCCTTTCAGTGAGAATACAGCCTGTGTTTCCACATTGCGGCTTTTCGTGATCGATCCGCT
>JBOFIZ010000308.1:0-1044 GCA_051650425.1 Bacteroidales bacterium | reverse complement strand
CCTTGTTTCAGGGAACTTTATGAACTCAAACGGTATCCTTACTTACTCGGATGATACATTTGACCGTTATTCGATCAATGCGAAAATCAATGCAAAGATTACGGATAATATCAATATGACTTATGGTGGTCGCTGGGTGAGAGAAACTTACGACAGAGCGTCATACCAAACAGGATTATTCTATCATAATATTGCACGTCGCTGGCCTACTAATGCCGTGTATGATCCAAATGGTAATATTATGGAAGGTTCTGAAATCATTCAGTTGCAAAATGGTGGTCGCGATAAATCGGAGAAAGATTGGGTTTACCAACAGCTTCGTTTAGATTACGAACCAATCAAAGACTGGAAAATTATTGCAGAAGGAAATCTTCGTACAATGAATAATGCTACACACTGGGATGTGCTTCCGGTACAAGCTTATGATGGAGATAATAATGCTTACAATATGGCATGGAACGGAGATTACGCTCCGGGTATGTCACGTGTAAATGAAGGAAATACAAGAGAGAATTTCTATACAACAAACCTTTTCACTGAATATTCGAAAGATATTAACGGAAACTTTTTCAAGGTAATGGTCGGCTTTAATGCGGAGCTTTTCCAAAGTCGTTATATGTCTTCTCAACGTGATGGTTTGATCTCAAATAACTTGCCTGAGATCAATGTAGGTACAACTAATCAAAGAGCTTCCGGAGGTCGTGCTCACTGGTCGACAGCAGGGTTCTTTGGTCGTCTGAACTACAACTACAAAGAGCGTTATATGGCAGAGGTGAATGCCAGATATGACGGAACATCCCGTTTTATCGGAGATAAGCGTTGGAATCTTTTCCCTTCATTCTCTGCAGGTTGGAATATCGCACGTGAAGAGTTCTGGGAAGATAAACTAGATTATTTAAGTACGTTTAAATTACGTGGTTCATGGGGTGAGCTGGGTAACCAGAATACAAAATCGCTATATCCATTCTATCAGACTTTGCCTTTCGGTGTTACGAATGGTAGCTGGTTGATTGATGGTTTGAAGCCAAATACGGCAGGAGTACC
>JBOFIZ010000307.1:0-2401 GCA_051650425.1 Bacteroidales bacterium | reverse complement strand
TGAGTCCACTTTAAAAAATGGACTTTGTTTTTAATTGTTTTAAATTCTATTTTCAATCAAATTTGTCTATTAAACATTCAATTATCTGGATAAAAAATCGTTTCTTTATAGAGTAATAAAGATGATATATCAATATGTTTAGAAAGTCACAAACATCACAGCTAGAGTTGTTCGAGTCACCAAGCAACCTCATGAGTAAGCGTGCTTCCAAGAAGTATGATGATCCCAAGGCGTGGCATAATCAGTTCTTTAAATTGGTTACTAGCCAAGTGAACGAAGATAATTTTGCTCCACTTTTCAAGGATACCCTTAGAGGTGCTCCTACGGCTTCTATCCGAATACTCGTTAGTATGAGTGTTCTCAAGGAAGGTTTTGGTTGTAGTGACGAGCAATTATTCGAGAAGTGCGAATACGACTTGCTAGTTCGTAAAGCACTTGGATTGACTAATCTAAACGACAAGACCCCAAGTCTTGATACCTACTATTGCTTCCGTCGCCGATTGGTTGAATATGAAGATGCTAAAGGTGTAAACCTTATGGATACCTGTTTCAAGGATATAACTACAGAGCAGATTAAGATGTTCGACATAGCCGGCAAGTCTGTTCGTATGGATAGCAAACTCATTGGAAGTAACATCGCATGGTATTCTCGTTATCGCCTAATACTTACGACTCTTCAGCAATGGGCAGAGAATGGCATTGCATCTCTGAATCCATCCTTAAGGAAGAAGCTGGAGCCATTTGTTAAGGAAGATGGTCAAAAGACTGAATACAATTCTGATTCAGAAACAGTATATAAGAGATTAACCTCCCTGGGCGAACTGATTTATCAGATTCTAGTACGTATCAAGGCGAGCGGATCTCTTTTACTCAAGCGGGTCTTCGATGAGCAGTTCCTTGTAGAGAAGGGTGTTGTTACACTTCGTCAAAAGAAAACAATCAGCGCAAAAAGTGTACAGAACCCCAATGACCCAGATGCAAACTACAGAAGCAAGGGCGATCAAAAGATCAAAGGATATAGTGTCAATATCACCGAAAGTAATGATGATGATGACAAACCAAACCTAATTACTGACGTAACAGTAAAACCAGCTACTGCTGCAGACAACAGCTATCTACAAGACAGTGTTAATGCTACCAGCGAGATTACAGGCAATCCCGTTGAACGTATCAATGCCGATGGAGCTTACCAAAGTGAAGCAAACAGAGTATTTGCTCAGGAGAACAACATTCTGTTTCTTACAACGGGCTTGCAAGGAAAGCAACCAAGAATAGACATCTCCTTTGATGGTGAAATACTAATAGCCATAGATCGAAAGACCGGTGAGAAACTCCCGGTTAAAAGGGTCAAAGACAAATGGCGAGTCACCATTGAAGATAAGTATAGCTATCTAACCTCGGAACAGATTGACAAAAGGCTACTACGTAAGAAGCTGGAGTCCATTCCAAAAGAATTGCTTGATAAGCGAAACAATGTCGAAGCTGCCATGTTTCAAGTCAGCTTTCACACACGTAACAACAAGACTCGCTATAGAGGATTGCTGAAACACTCATTGTGGGCTGACGCCAGATGTTTATGGATGAATTTCGTCAGATTGATGATTTTCCAGATAACAGTATGTCAAAGAACTATTTTTGACCTCTATAAGGTCATTGTGGAATTTGTAAAGGCTCAAATCTTGAGTCTGATTGAAACTTTTACAACTCCGAATTATTATAAAGTAGCGAAAGGAAGTCGAAGTTTTTGCCTCTTATATCCTTTGCGCTACGATTTTTACTAATTTTTAAAGTGGACTCATCCAATGGGTTCCAGCTAAAATTACGCATCAAGCTGGCGTGTGTATTATTTGGAATAGTCCTCAATTGTGGCCATGACAGACTTTTTGTTATTGAAAAGGTGCCGTCGGAACTTATTCCATATCGAAAGACAACAGAAATTTGTTTGCCATTCATTTCAATGTGATCATAGTGTGGTGTCTTCTGAGGCTCTAATTTCCAGCTAATGCTACCATTGGGAGTGATTGTCCACCTGTTATCAATAGCTGCTTGTGCAGAGAATGTTGTTGTCAGCAAACATGCGCTGAAAAAAAGTGCTTTGATGTTCTTCATTGTTGATTTAATTTGTGTTATTAAAAGAAATTTGTGGATTCTTTAGTGGCAAAGTTAAACAAATTTGTTATTGTTTAAAGTTTTTTGAAGGGTATGTTCCTGCTTTATTTGCAATAATAATCTTATGTTTGTATGGTAAATACTATGTTTAACTCTAAAAATAACGAAATGGTTTTAAGATTTTTTTGTCTCTTAAGTCTTAGTCTCTGTTCTTTTTTAGCTTTTTCCATTAATCAATTAACTCAGCGTCAAATTTCTAAATCTGACTTGGTCTTTGATAAATTGGCTTCTA
>JBOFIZ010000306.1:0-1720 GCA_051650425.1 Bacteroidales bacterium | reverse complement strand
ATGAATTACCGGATAATTAAAGGATTGAAAATCGGTTTAGGTTTTGAACCTACTATTTATGGCGGTGACATGTATGATCCCAAATCACAGAACATGAATGGCTCTAAATTTGATTGTCCGTTGGTTGCTAAACTAGCTTATGATTTCCCTTCGATTGGTTTTTCTATAACATATAAAAACGGCTTTATAAATCTCTATGAAAACCCTTTTGTTTACAAAGCAAAAAGTCGTGATATCTTATTTAATATCTATATTCCACTTACCCGTTAATCAATACTATGAGTAGAATATTCATTCGTTTGCTAAGTTGTTTGTTAATAACGTCTTGCACCTTTGATTATGATATCAAAGATACGGGGTATCTGTTTACATCTAAAATTGTTGTAAATGGTCTGATTAGTGAGTCTGAGCAAAATACATTGTATTTTACACAGAGTGTACCTAAAATGTCAGACCGGATTAAACCAATTGATAATGCCCGTCTGATTCTGCACGAGTCAAATCAGTTATTACTTGATTCGACCTTCATCAAACTGGATACGTTAAAGTTAGATTTTCCTTTCCGGACGGGACGAGACTATCGAATAGAACTTCATGCACACGGGCAGAAGGTTTATAGTAGTACTGAGATTCCTTTTCCTCATAAATTAAAAGTAGATACGGTTTCCCGTATGAGCGAAAATAACTTTTATCAGCGTGATTTCTGGAAAGTAACAGTTGATCTTCAGAAGGCGTCTCCCGGGAATAGTCTATGGATTAAAGGAGATATTTATAACGGAGACGGAACAATTGATCGGAGATATACACTTGAATATAAGGGCGTAGTTCCGTTTGCCGATAAAATTAATCAGGAAATTGTGATGGGACTGGAAGGCGGATTGTATTACAATGGATTTATACGTATCGGAAAACAATACTTATCGGATATAAAAAAGCCATTTGAGTTCGGATTGAATAATATCTATTACGGGAAACATATAAAGTTGCAGTTCCTGACAGTTCCTGAATCATACGACCGGTATCTGATCAATTGCTATGAGTTTGAAAAGATGTATTTGCAGGATCTGGATCCTCCGTCTATGTTTAATTCTTCCGTTCCGATTTTTTCGAATATTGAAGGAGGACTCGGTTTGTTTTCGGGAGTACAATCATACTCAATTAATTTAGAGAACCCTTATTACAGTGATGATTCGGATGATATTTAACGACACAATGAGAAAACACAATTTATTCAATAATCAGAAGACTCTTTCAAATTCGGCAAGGCTGTTATCCGGATCATTTCATATACTTCTGGCAGCTATATCTTTATTCCCTGTTAGCTTATTTGCACAAGAGGATACTTTGCATGTAAAATTGAGCGAAACAGAAGTGCTCGGACATAGGAATGAAGTTGAAGGACAATCTTATGTAAAGTTGCGCGGTAAAGCTCTGTTACGCGCTCCGTTGTTTATGGGTGAGAAGGATGTTCTTAGATCATTACAGTTGTTGCCCGGAGTCGATGCGGTAAGTGATGGTAGTTCAGCACCTTCGATTCGGGGAGGTACTTCAGATCAGTCGTTATTGCTTTTGGATGGAACTCCCTTTTTTAATGCATCTCATGCCTATGGATTGATATCGGTTGTAGATGCTAATATTATCGAATCGGCAGAATTGTTTAAGGGTGTTTTTCCCGGACAATACGGGGGCCGTCTTTCGGGTATTGTGAATTTACAAACAA
>JBOFIZ010000305.1:0-1347 GCA_051650425.1 Bacteroidales bacterium | reverse complement strand
AGTGAAGGTAAGCTATGAAGTCGTAGATTGGGATAAAAAGATAATCGACATACCATCATTTAATTAATCCGAATTATGTCAACAATAAAATATACTTTATTATTTCTGATAGGTGCATGCTTTCTGTATGCATGTACTGATATAACTTATACGGATGATACACGTACGATTGAAGAAGGAATAGGAGCAAAGGTGAAGATTTCGGTGAAGTCAAATCCGAATGAAATTATTACGAAGTCAACATCTTCCGAAGCTGATGAGAAAATGCTCCATAATATGTATGTGCTTATTTTTAATGGAGATGGTTCCCGTCTTTTCGGTCGTTTTTATGAGCGATCCGAAATAGAGAAAGGTGATCTGATTATAGATACTTATAGCGGACGTAATAAAACGGTTTATGCTGTTGCAAATTTAGGGCTCGGTATGATGAGTCTGAATAAAGAGCAACTGGAGCAGGTTCGTAAATTAGAAGACTTACAAGCATTAAATGTAGAGTTACTGCAACAGACGATTACGCGCGGGAGTAATTTTTTAATGAGTGGTTTTATTTCAGATTCACCATCCGAAGGGCCTAAGGCTGTCGATATCCTGCCTGGTCAAGGAAGTAATGGAGGGATTCAGTCTTTGGGTACAATCTATCTGAAGCGGCTTGATGCGAAAATTCAGTTTAATATATCATCGATAGAAGGGATCAAATTTGAAGCTTCTGAATGGCGTGTCGTTCATGCTCCTGTTTTCGCGTTAGCCTATCCGAATGATAAACGTAATCAGTTTACATCAGCTACCCAATACTTCAACTCCAATTGGATGAATATGGAAGGAAATGGAGTGATGCAAGGTAAAACATTTTCTTTTTATGTACTGGAGAACCGGAATGCTCCGAAAAAACTGATTCCTGCATCCGGAGATGCAGGAGCAGATTATGCATTACGCGAAAAACAGGAGAAAGAACAGATTGCATCGACTCTTCCCGGGCAAACAGTTCAGAACGGAGCGTTTGTTTATGCTCCGCAATATGGAACCTATGTTCAGTTTAAAGGGCGTATATCCTATAAAGATACAGATGGTAAAAACATTGATGGCGATGTCGTATATACCGTTCATTTGGGCTACGTTAAATCTATTGATAGGAATGGTATAGTAAACGATTATGACATAGACAGAAATACATATTATACTTACAATGTCAAGATCGAATCGGCAAACAGTATTAAGGTTGAGGCTGAATCTACAAATCCTGATGAGGAAAAACAACCGGGAGCGGAGGGCGATTTGACAATTGACGGACAGGTTCTTCGTTTTGATTCTCATTTTGAAACAACAACGATTGAATTTGATAAGAATTTA
>JBOFIZ010000304.1:0-2750 GCA_051650425.1 Bacteroidales bacterium | reverse complement strand
ATTATCTAAAAGCTAAAGATATCGAAAGATACCGTGCTATCATTAAAGAACTTAACATCAGAAAGTAATTTCTGGTCACAAGACTTTAAAGCGGAGAAATCAAATGATTTCTCCGCTTTTTTTATGTCTTTTAGTAAGAAGAATATTCGATTATCCTTACTGATTTCTCTTAAAAGGCTTTGTTTCGTTATATATTTTCTATATTTGCCCCATACTAGAGTAAATATGTTATAAAATACTCAAGATTATGGATAATAAAAACAGAGTAGGTGAGCGCATCCGTTCACTCAGAGAAATGAAAAGCATCAGCCTTGAACAAGTAGCTGAAAATGCAGGTCTGACAATAGAGCAATTACAATTAATTGAAGATAACAAAGAGGTACCTTCTATCGCATTCTTAATCCGCATAGCCAGAGCTATGGGAGTACGTCTGGGCTCTTTCCTGGATGATTATGAAGAAACAGGGCCTGTTATATCAAGAAGTGAGAACACAAAAGATACAGTTTTGATGCATTGCGGTGAAACACAATGCAAACACCTGCAATATCATGCCCTTTCTCAATCCAAAGCGGGCAGACATATGGAAACTTTCCAAATCCAAATAGAACCTTGCGAACATACAGATTTTATTCTCTCTTCTCACGAAGGTGAAGAATTCGTCTTTGTACTCGAAGGTGAGATCGAAATCAAATATGGTACTCGTACTTATTTGCTACGTAAGGGCGACAGTATCTATTATGATTCAATCGTTCCGCATCATGTACATTCATCGAATAATGAAAAAGCGAACGTTTTGGCAGTAATCTATACGCCTTTCTAAATCTCCAGGATATGCTATACGATAAAACATTAGGGCAGTGGCTTGAACACTGGACTACACAAACTCCGGACAAAGAGTTTATGATCTATGCTGACCGGAATCTTCGATTTACCTATGCCGAATTTAATGAGCGTGTGGACAAACTTGCTAAAGGATTGATGGCGATCGGTGTAAAAAAAGGAGATAATGTCGGAATATGGGCTACCAATGTTCCCGACTGGAATACCTTTATGTTTGCTACTGCCAAAATCGGAGCCGTATTGGTAACTATTAATACCAATTACAAACAAAATGAATTAGAGTATCTGGTTGAAAATGCAGATTTGCATACGATCTGTATTACGGACGGTACATTTGACAGTGATTATCCGAAAATGATCTATCAAATGCTTCCGGAATTGAAAACGCAACCAAGAGGACATATACATGCCGGGAAATATCCCTATCTGAAGAATGTAATATTCATCGGACAGGAGAAATACAGAGGCATGTATAATACGTCTGAGATCATGTTGCTGGCAGATATGGTTGACAACGAAGCGTACGAGAAATTAAAATCGGACGTTAATGTGCATGATACGGTCAATATGCAATATACGTCGGGTACAACAGGATTCCCCAAAGGTGTTATGTTAAGCCATTACAATATAACGAATAATGGCTACAGTATCGGTCAGTGTATGCGTTTTACCGATCAGGAAAAACTGTGTTTACCTGTTCCTTTGTTCCACTGTTTCGGAATCGTACTCGGTATGATGGCAATCATTACGCATGGAGCTACCGTGATACTTCTCGAACGCTTTGATCCGTTGGTCGTACTTGCATCCATACATAAAGAGAGATGCACGGCTCTGTACGGAGTTCCGACAATGTATATAGCTGAGCTTAATCATCCGATGTTTTCAGTATTTGACTTATCTTCACTTAGAACGGGAATTATGGCTGGTGCTTTATGCCCGCAATGGTTGATGGAAGAAGTGATGGGTAAAATGAATATGAAGGAGATCACCAGTGTATATGGTCTGACGGAAGCCTCACCGGGTATGACGCAAAGTCATGTAGACGATACAATGGAAGTTCGTTCCTCAACTGTCGGCAGAGAATTGCCTCATATAGAAGTAAAGGTTATCGATCCGGAAACGGGAGAGGAATGTCCGGAAGGTGTTCAGGGAGAAATGTGTTGCAGGGGTTATAATATTATGAAAGGATATTATAAAATGCCTGAAGCAACGACCGAAATTATCGACGCAAACGGCTTTTTACATTCAGGCGATCTGGGTATTAAGCGTGAAGACGGAAACTTTTGTATCACGGGACGTATCAAAGATATGATTATACGGGGCGGAGAAAATATCTATCCTCGAGAAATAGAAGAGTTTCTTTATAAAATAGAAGGCGTCAGTGATGTACAGGTTGCAGCTGTTCCTTCTAAGAAATACGGAGAAGAAATCGGAGCATTTATTATTCTAAAAGAGGGATATGAGATGAGTGAAGGAAACGTGAAGGAGTTTTGCAGGGGGCAGATATCCCGTCACAAAATTCCCAAATACATTTTCTTTATCGATCAGTTTCCGATGACAGGAAGTGGTAAAATCCAGAAATACAAACTCAAAGAGCTGAGTCTTGAGCTATTAGCCAAGCAAGGGATTGAGCCGATATAAGAATTAAGAATGGGAGAATTCAGTCGAAAAAAGATTGAATTCTCCTTTTTTTATATATTTGTAATTCAAATAATTAAAAACCAGGATATGAAAAAATCTATACTCTTTTTTTCGTCTGTCTCTCTCTGTCTGGGATTGATGGCTCAGAAAAAAGTATTGGATCATACGGTATATGATTCGTGGAAGGTAATAAGCAGAACTAATTTATCAAAGGACAGTCGATTTATCAGTTATGAAATTAATCCTCAAAAAGGAGATGGTGTACTTAT
>JBOFIZ010000303.1:0-1364 GCA_051650425.1 Bacteroidales bacterium | reverse complement strand
ATATGCTAAAGATAAATCTGTTTGAGTGCTATAGGGTTTTGTTGGTACTACTTCAATTTTTCCCGGTTTCCCTTCTGAGTGATAACGCAAAGCTGCGTCTTTAGTTACTTTTGCCATTGTTAAACGTTTTCATGTGATTGCATTTGTCAGAAGATACTGTGCAATACGTGTTGCTCAATAAAATAAAATACGGCGATGTTCTCTTCTGAAAGAATCATCGCCGTAAATATAGAAAATCTCTGAAAATGAGATTTTGATTAATATAGTTTAACTACAAATTGTTACTGTAATTTGGATAATACTAACTTTTATCCAAATAATACCCGAAAAGCTTCTTCTACTTTTCGAACACCGATTACTTCTATTTTTGTCTTCTTCAGGTCAAGTCCTTTCAGGTTATCTTGCGGGAGGATGATCTTTTGCATACCTAGCTTTTGAGCTTCCATAATGCGTTGTTCAACCCTGTTTACGGGTCTTACTTCACCGGAAAGTCCGATTTCACCGGCCATACAAATATTCTTTTCTATGGCTATGTCTAAATTGGATGATAGGATTGAGCTGATGATCGATAAATCAATGGCAGGATCATTCACTTTGAGTCCGCCTGCAATATTCAAAAATACATCTTTCTGACCAAGTTTGAATCCTACACGCTTCTCCAGAACAGCTAATAGCATATTCATGCGGCGAATATCAAAGCCCGTCGCAGAGCGCTGAGGAGTTCCGTAAACGGCTGTACTCACCAATGCCTGAGTTTCTATCAGAAAAGGTCTGACCCCTTCAATGGCACAGGCTATCGAAACGCCGCTTAAGGCGTCTGAGTTTAATGAAAGTAACATTTCGGACGGATTGCTCACTTCACGTAAGCCGTCCTGGCGCATTTCATAAATACCTAATTCTGCAGTATTTCCAAAACGATTTTTGGTAGAGCGTAATATACGGTACATATAATGCTGATCTCCTTCAAACTGAAGAACCGTGTCAACGATATGCTCCAGAACCTTTGGCCCTGCGATGGTTCCTTCCTTATTAATATGTCCGATAATGAAAACCGGAACATTATTCTCTTTGGCAAACTTTAGAATAGAAGCGGCACATTCACGAACCTGAGATACACTTCCCGGGGACGAATCGATATGTTCCGTCGCGATCGTTTGAATGGAGTCTATGATCAGAAGTTGAGGCTCTACATTTTTGATATGCGTCATAATCTCTTCTAAGGAAGTTTCGCAAACAATGTAGCAATCCGAATGTGTATGAGAAATGCGATCTGCACGGAGTTTGATTTGTCGGGCACTCTCTTCGCCCGAAGCATATAAAATCTTGATTCCTGTCAGTTTCAGAATCGTTTGAAGAATAAGCGT
>JBOFIZ010000302.1:0-27291 GCA_051650425.1 Bacteroidales bacterium | reverse complement strand
AATACGTTTGTTTTTCGACGCAAATACGTCCGTTTTACCCGAAAAGATAAGGTGTACCCTTCTAAAATTATGGTATATCTTTAAAAAGAAACGGCGAATCTTTTCAAAGATATGCTCATAACACTACCCGGAGTTTTGTGTTTTGAATTGTCACAATTGTCACCGGAACTATAACAAGCTATTAATTAGATAAATAAGTGTGACAATTACCCTGCTTTCAATTATCACCCAATTGTCACCAATTGTCACCAATCGGCATCTATTGTCACCGGTTTTTGCCTTATTTATACATTCATTATAATTACGCCCAGAGTTTCATTTTCAATTGCCATATTGCAATACAAGCATAATACACCTATAAATAAAACACTTAACCTATTGCAATTCATATGGCAATTTAATGGCAATTCAACCAATTGCAATAGGCCTCTTTGTCGAAAAAAACATTCAAGTAAATACCAACTGAAAATTAAATCCTAGCTATAAAAAGTTCACTCAATGTGCATAAATTCAGTTATCAACAAACTGTTAATAACATATACACTTACACATCACCACTTTAGCACCAGGTAAAACTTAGTTATAAACAAAATGTTGATAACTATGAAATATAAATAATCGTGTGAATAACACGAAAATCCTTAGTAACTTTGCATAAAACATACACTTAACCCTAGCATGGAGAAAAAAATTGAAATATGTGCGAATTCATTAGAAAGCGCACTTTATGCAGAAGAAGCAAAAGCAAATCGTGTAGAATTATGTGCCGGAATGCCCGAAGGTGGAACAACACCCTCTTATGGCACAATTAAACTGACTTGCCAACAGCTTACAATACCTGTACACGTTATTATTCGTCCTCGTGGCGGAGACTTCCACTACTCACAAGACGAATTAGATATTATGCGTGAAGATATTCTTTTATCTAAAGAACTAGGAGCGGCAGGGGTCGTAATTGGATGCCTGACTCCCGAAGGAGATATTGATATGAAAGCTATGCAATATCTGATGGAAGTTTGCGAAGGATTATCTGTGACTTTTCACAGAGCATTTGATATGTGCCGAGATGCAAAAAAGGGACTAGAACAAATTATCAGTCTTGGTTGTAACCGTATTCTTACTTCCGGACAAGAAGCGACTGCTCTGAAAGGAGCTAAACTACTTGGAGAATTAGTAGAACAAGCCCACGGACGTATCATTATAATGCCCGGATGTGGAGTAAGCGCAAAAAACATCAAAGAAATCTCTGAAATAACAGGTGCATCAGAATTCCATTTGTCTGCCAGAACAGACAGAGAGAGTGAGATGATCTACAAAAATCCGAACGTCTCAATGGGAGGAACTGTAGTAATTGACGAATATAAAATTGATTATTCATCTCCTGAAATTATCAGCAATACCATAGCTGCACTTAATAAATAAATCAGCTCGTCCGGAACACAAAAGCGTCTTATAGTTCATACAGACTATAAGACGCTTTATTTATATAACACTGATAATAAACCAGATAATCTATACAACTGTTCTATTTAAAACAACTCAAAAAAGAACAGAATGACAAACACTAAAAAAGCATTTCCATGGTTTCTTGTAAGCTATATTCTATTTTTGGGTATAAACCTGATAATAAAAGGAGCATCCATATCTGCTATTTTAACTATTGGAGGTTATGTTTCCATTGCAGTTGCAGTAATATATGCTATTATTCTCCTGTTCAGAGAAAACTATGGTATCAATATATTCTGTATAGCCATTGGCATAATGGGATATCTAAATGGCAACGCTGTTTGCAATACAGCCATGAGTCCATCACCATTAAGAATAACAGGACTTGGAATAGGGTTCATACTGATGATTGTTCTTTTCATCCTTATATACAAAAAGGCTAAATAAAAAGAGCGGAAATCTGGTCAGATTCCCGCTCTCACGCTTAATCATTAATTTGTGATACCAAGCTTAGTTAAACCGTTCTGTATTTCAGGAGCACTCATAAAGAGGTTCCAAAGGAGACCCGTACGATAGTTTTCTATCATCGGAGCAATTGTTAATTGATCAATTGCTAAATAATTTGGTGAGTACCAATTGTGTTCTATACTAAATGCATCTGTAAAACCATATTCACCCCATACTTTATCCCCCAGATCAAAATAAAAATGTTTCAATGCACGCATTGACTCTTCCGGAGTATACGGGAAGCTAGATAAAGCTGCCGTTGGGGTGATTACTCCCCTGTCATTATGCGGATCATGTGCAAAATAGCCGTCTGGTGTATAACTCGCAGTAAGACCCCAACATCTATCAGAATAGCCCTTATATCCATTTGGATTTGCCACACAATGTGCATAATTCGCCAAAGCATGATTTCGGGTTACATCCCAAAAAGAAGCATAAGCATCTTTCGTTTGTTTAGGTGAAAATCCGATATACGAATAATGAGACCAGAATAAACAACCGCCTCCGGCTTGCGCATTATGTTTCAATCTTAACGGATGGCCGTAAGGTGCTTCTTCCGAAGTGAATGTCCCGTTACGCGCCCATCCTTTGTGATAAGCAGAAGCCGGAATCGCATGTGTCGGTGAAGATGCTCCCAAAATGTAAGCAATCAAACATTCATTATAACCCTCCAGCGGAAAATTCATTTCCCACCCGTAAGTTGGCGACCAATGCCAGTAAAGGACATCGTGATTATCCTGCTGATAGAAATCAAATTCCATTTCATGCCAAAGCTTATTGATTTTATCAACTAATGCAAGCTCTCGTTCGTTACCGTTGATAAAGTATTGACGGACCGTAATCAGACCTTGCATTAAGAAAGAACTTTCAACCAAATCGCCCCCATCATCTTTTGTCCCGAAGCCTTTTGTTTGTCCTGTCGGACCCACAATCCAATGTGGCCATACACCATGAAAACGATCAGCTTTAGCAAGATAATCAACGATTTTATGGAAACGTTCAACAGCTTTATCCCGAGGAATAAAACCACGCTCAACTCCAACGATCAATCCCATTAATCCAAACCCGGAACCTCCGGTTGTAACGATATTCTGATCATTTGACGGATAATTTCCATCCGGGTGAATCCGTTCGGGTGCGAGGCCTGAAGTTGCTTCAGCTCCTTCCCACATATAATTAAGATGAACTTTTTGAATAAAATCCAGCATCTCATCATCCGATGAGAATGAAGCCGGACGATCCAGACATTGCTCTTTAATTGATTTCTCCTGCGTAGCCTCAATTGATGTATGACAAGAAGTTGCAAGCAACGTAAAAGATAAAGCAGCAACAAGAATATTACGTTTACACATATACTAAATAATAAAAGGGAAAGAAGGTACTCAAACGCTCTATATACTTACACACAAACTGTACCTTCTCCCCTTTGAATTGACAATTAAAATCAGTCTTTGAGATTTGGATTCAAATCAACTTGCTCAGATGGAATAGGATAAAATCTCAATGAGTTATTATATCCTCTTCCCTGATTGTTTAATTCTTTTGTCGCATAACCTGTACGGACTAAATCATAGTATCTTTCACCATTTTCCAGCGCTAACTCTGCAAAACGTTCTTCCATTATATCATCCATCGTAATGGAAGCTTTCGCCGGCATATTTGCACGCATACGAACCTGATTGAACGGTGTCGTCTCGCCCCCTTTGCCTAAATTTAATCTTGCTTCAGCATTTAAGAGTAAAATATCAGCATAACGGATCATGATCGCATTTTTATCACCTCCAAATTCATTACGAATAAGTTCTTTGGATGGTGTATAAGCTTTGCCGCTATAATAGATCGGCGATGAAGGCAAACCTGCGTATAATGTATCGCCCGAAAGTGTTACATTGAAATCATTTCCCTGGTTATCCTTCTTACCAGTAGTCCGGATAACCGAACCTTCCAGACGAATCGATTCGCCTCTACTTTCCATAAAAGCAACGAACTTTTCACTAGCCGGCAGGAAGCCCCAGCCTCCTCCCATATTTTGGTCTTGATTCGCACCAAATTTCTTTTGACTTACAAAACGAGATCCGACGCTTGGACCCTGGAATGCAAAATAATTATCCGATAATTTCGCTTCTCCTGCATCCGTTCCGAAATAAGAATATTGCAATTCGAATAGATTTTCGCATGATAGCTCACCACTCATATTGAATAGTTCATAATAATTCGGATACAATTGGAAAACACCACTATTGATGATTTCTTCTGTTGCACGGAACATGGTCTCATAATCAAGAATCTCAGCTGCTGCTTTGGCCTGCAATGCCAGCGCGGAATACTTAGACACAGCACCTTTATGTTTCATATCTTTCGGATGTACAGCCGGCAACAAAGCTGCTGCTGTCTGCATTTCATTAACAATAAACTGCATGACTTCCTGATGTGATTTTTTTATGTAGGCTTCAGAACTATTATTGTCTGTAAATACAGGAACCCCTCCATAAAGTCTTCCTAAAATAAAGTACGCATACGAACGTAAGAAAACAACTTCACCTTTATAAGCCTCAATCATAGCCTTATCAGCTTCTGATTGAGCAAACTTTTGATAATTCTCTAAAGATCCCATTGCCAGATTCGCTGACATAATAATTTCAAAATCCTGTTTCCATGCGTTTCCGCTTGCCCAGAAGCCAGCTACACCTGAGTAATCAAAATTATGAATATCGCCATAAATTTGCTGATCACCATCAGCTCCACCTTTATAAGTATCATCTCCTCTAACAGACCATAAGCCTAACTGAGCCCAAGCTGTCAGGTTCCATGCTGATTTTGCATAAATACCCGATACCGGCTGATAAGAATTGGCCGTATTGGTAAAATCTACCGATTCAGCCGGAATTTGATTTTCGGGAGCTCTATCCAGATAATCCTGACAACTTGTAGTCAATACAGATAGACAAACTGCACCCAGAATATATTTTAGTTTCATAAGATATTCTATTTTAAAGCATCTGATTAATAAGTCAATCTCACACCAAACGTGTAAGTAGAAGCCATAGGATAAGTTGTTGTATCAAATCCTGAGCCAATCTCCGGAGTAAAACCATTATACTTGAAGAAAGTAAACGGATTATCTGCATTCACATACAATCGCAGAGCCGGACCTTTTTTATTTTGACGAGCAATATTTTCGAATGTATATCCCAACTGAATGTTCTGAACGCGGAAGTAGTTTCCTTTTTCAACAAGGAATGAATTAAACTTACCGATATTCCAGTCTTTTACCATACCCGCTGCAGAAGGATAGCTGTTGCTTGTTCCTTCGCCATGCCATCTGTTTTCTACAAGATTCGCATCATAATTAACATTTCCGGCAAAACGGCGAATTCCTCTTTTCTGATTCACAATATGATTACCCGCAACGCCACTGAAATTCATACTGAAATCCATATTTTTCCAGCTCATACCTACATTTGCACCATAAGTAAACTTAGGTAGTTTATTTCCTAAAATCTGGCGGTCATCATCATTAATTTGTCCATCGCCATTTAAGTCCTGATAAATAAAATCTCCCGGTACCAAAGCATTAGCTTTTGCTATTGGATCAGCTTCAATCTGCGCCTGATTTTGATATACACCCAACACTTTTAATCCATAGTAAGAATTGATTGCCTCACCCGGCTTAATAATCGTACGGAATTCAGCAGAATTTGTATATAAATAAGGTACACCGTCTTTCAAGGATAAAACTTCATTTTTCAATGTTGTCATATTAAACCCTACATTATAAGAGAAGTCTTTGCCAATATTGTCAGACCAGTTGAGATTCAATTCAAATCCACTGTTACGGATTTTACCATAGTTTCCATTAACCATTTCTCCTGTAATCGGCATTGGACAAGCAACAACAGCATCGTGAGTTGTTCTTGAATAATAATCAGCCTCTAAACGCAAGCGATTTGCAAGGAAAGTTGCTTCAATACCGGCATTGATTTCTTCAACTACCTCCCACTTCAACCAAGAAAATGTATTCTGATTGATGAAACCAGGAACTAGAATATCACCAAAAGCCCCTGAATTTCCAACACCAGTAAGAATTCCGGCAAAACCGGCACTTGCATCTACTTTATCATTTCCTAATAATCCCCAGCTAGCGCGTGCTTTTAAGAAATCAAATACTTTTTGATTCTTCATAAAACTTTCTTCTGATGCAACCCAACCTAAACCAACAGAAGGGAAATATCCCCACTTCTCATTGTATTTTGAACTTGCATCTGCACGCATAGTTAATGACAACAGATACTTACTGTCATAGTTATATGTACCACGTCCGAAGAATGATAAACCATTGTATGTTGCACCGCCGTCAAAAGCTTTCGTGTTTGTCCCCTTATCAATGTAACCCCATTCCGGTTTGTCCATATCTACGTCTTCTGCCGTACCTTTCATCCAGCGAACATTTTCCTGGCGAAGCGATTGACCCAACATTACATTCCAAGAATGTTTGTCCTTGCTATCCGTATAAGTTAGAATATTATCCCAAATAAAGTTATTCGAGAAAGTATATTGTTTTACCAACATGGAAACATCATTTTTCTGGATATCAGACACCTGATAAGAAGGTGTATAGCCTAAAAATCTATCTAAATTAAACTCCTGGTTATAAGTCGTTTTGAAAGATAATTTATTTGGCAGGATAGACACTTCAGCATAAATCGAAGGCAATACCTGTAAAATTTCATTTTTAGCAGAATAATAATGCGCACTTGCTATCGGGTTAGCAAAGAATCCATTATTGAAACCTGCAAGTCCCATATCCGAAAAACCTTCTTCGTTTCTTGAATTTTCAGGGTCATAAACCGGAACAATAGCTGGAGCCGTGAAAGCTTTATACCATGCATCATTATTTGCTGCATTCTTCGTACTTTTTGATAAAATCACGTTTGTACCGATTTTTAACCAATCAAATGGTTTATAATCACCCTTCGTTCTCATTGTAAAACGGTTAAAATCGGACTTTGCATTCATAATTCCATCCTGATCCAGATAACTCAAACCAACTGTATAAGCTGCTTTTTCAGTACCTCCCGTCACGTCAACACTATGATTTTGCATAAATGCAGGACGAGTAAGTTCTTTGTACCAATTCGTATTTGTTGAAGGAGTTCCGTCAGGATTAGCTCCCCAAAGCTGAGCAGCTTTATCCAGAATAGCTTGATTTTGTGCTCCTCCTACTTCCTGTAACATCATTGTGTACTGACTTCCGTCAGCCATTTTCAACATATTTGTAGCATGCTGTAGTCCTACATATCCGTTATAGCTGACTTTTGCCTGCTGTGCAAAAGATCCTTTTTTTGTTGTAACCAATACAACACCATTTGCCGCGCGAACACCATAAATAGCTGCCGCCGAAGCATCTTTCAAAACAGAAATATCTTCAATATCATTACTATTCAGAAAGTTGATATTATCGTAAAACATACCATCTACGACATATAATGGAGATTCATTTGTAAATGAACCTACACCACGGATACGTACAGCCGGACCAGCACCCGGTTCACCGTTGCTTACTACCTGAACCCCGGCAACCTTACCCTGAATAGCTTGCATCGCATTTGATGATGATGATTTAGAAATTTCATCGCCTTTGATATTAGCAATAGGTGATGTCAAGTCTTTTAGTTTAGCCGTACCGTAACCAACGACTACAACTTCTTCCAGTTGCTCTGTGTCGTCATGCATTACGATATCTAATACAGATCCTTTTGGAATTGCAACTTCAATCGTTTTCATTCCAATAGAACTAAATCGCAACATCCCCTCTGCAGGAAGATCTGCCAATTCGTAGTTCCCATCATAATCGGTAGCAGTACCATGACCGGTACCAATTAAAAGTACAGTCGCACCAATTAGTGGCTCGCCATGTGAGTCCTTGACTACACCTTTTAATGTATGCGTCTGAGCAAAAATCTCAGTTGCACACAATAGCAATAAGAAAGTGAGATAAATAAATTTCTGTCTCATTCGAGTTAAAATTTTGTGATTGCGTAAATCGGTTTTTTCAGTAAATCAATTTGTAAATAAATCTATAAATTTGATTGATTGATTTAGAGTCAAACGCAGATTCAACGCTTGACCGATTCGAAAGTATAAAAGGAAAGTTGAGTGAATATATTTTGAAGTACAACTTACATACATCAATAGAATATCAAACCTATACAACACTACTACAATACTAGACAAAGCTGCATAAACAAAGGATTTTACCCATGTAATATTTTTGTAACATATAAATAGTAAACAAGAAAATAACTATCGACAAAAGCCGATAGTTATAGATTAGAACTAAAAATTACGAATAAAAAATTCATTCAGGTTTTCAGTTGATTCCAGAGAAATTTTCTTCCTTAAACGATATCTGCTTACTTCAACTCCCCGAACAGATATATTTAATAATGCTGCTATATCCTTTGTTGTGAGATTCAACTTAAGACAAGCGGCAAGTTTTAACTCAGATGGAGTTAAAGATGGGTATTTGTTTTTAACATCACGAAAAAATGTTGGATGCGATGCTTCAAATTGCATGACAAATAAACTCCAGTCATCTTTGGTCAATGCAGGGGCATTTATTGTGCGGGTGATTTTACTGAGCTTAGTACTTATGGATGCAGAAGGATTTTTTGAAACAAAAGCGTCAATTTCTTCTTTGACATTATTCAACAACTCATTTTTCTTGATAGTTGTAGATGTTATCTCGACCAACTTGGAATTCTTCTCATGCAAATCACTCTCCAGCTTTTGCTTTTCCTGCATAATTCGCATTTGTTCTTCGAGCTCCTCTTGTCTTCTCAGTTGCTTCAGATGTCGTTGCTTATAAAACTGTATGATTAATAGAATCACAGATAGATAAATCAATACATAAATCAAAATTGAATACCATCTTAAATACCAAGGTGGCAAAATTTGAAAATGATAAACTACATCCGATATCCCTGCTGAAAATTTACTATTTTCCTCATGTATTGAGTTGATTAATAAAGTATATTTACCATAAGGCAAACGATCGAACTGTATGATTCCACTCCTTGAAACCGGCGACCAGGAATTATCCATTCCTTCAAGTTTATATTGATAGCTGTTATGCATGTTCTGAAGACCTGAACCTGCTACATGAAAGCTTATATTGTTAAATGCAAAAGGAAGAACAATCTCTGAATCTGCAACTATCTGCAATGTATCTGTTACACCTTTCACGGAATATGCTTCAACAAATGAAAGTGAAAGACGATTATTCAAATAATCAATCGAGACCGAACGAGATGAATTGTAGATAAGTATGCCATTCATCAGGTTAATAATTGATGTACTATCATTAATAGGACAAACTGCTTCGTAACCGTCTACAGTCTCAATGGATGGATCATTAAAGTGCAAATGGTCTACAATTTCCAGGTCATTCTGATTCGCCTTAAGGAGTGCCCACTCGCTCTTACCTACCAACCAATAATGATCTTTATCAATTTGCTGAAGTAATTGAGGATTCGTGATAAATTTTCCTTTTGTATTTAATGGCTGAAAGGGTACAATCTGATGGTTAAGATCATCATAAGTGTAACTGATTCCATCAGATATAAGTACAATTCGCCCATTCAATGAGGTCACTTTTACAAGTGCATTATCTAGTTTTGAGTTCCCTGAGATATTGATATTTACAGGTAAAAGTTCGTCCTTTTCACGGGTAAGCCGATAACAACTGAATCCTTTAAACTCATGTCCAAACCAGATATTACCCTGATTGTCTATCTCAATACTAGTAGATACATTTATATCTTGCGGAAACTCTCTTAGAAAAACAAATGAATTCGTTTGATTATCTTTTTTAAAAACAAGCAAGCGATTATAAGTTGTAGCTAAAAGATAAGTATCCTGATCAATCGAAAGCTCTTTCAATGCCTGAACTCCATTCGCGGTATACAATGGTTTCAGCGTCTCTGCATCAACTTCAAACAATCCTTTTTGATGGGCCATATAAATTCTCCCGTTAATCGTCTGCAGATTCCAGACTTGTCCCTGTCCATTTGGTACAGGATAGAGATAATCAAAAGCATGTTGACTCATTGTTTTACTGTAAGGCAAAATATAAAGACCTTTATTGGTTCCCATATACAAACGGTCATCCAACAAAGCTGTAGAATGAACAGAGCCTAACTTTCGATTGGGATCACGCAGAAAATGAAAACGATCATCATATTCCAATTTTGAAATCCCATTGTCTGTACCGATCCATACATTATTGTTTCCATCTAATAGGATAGATAAAATAGTGTTGCTGCGTAAACCATTTTCTATCGAGTAATGTCGAACAATCTCTGCCTGAGAATTAATTTCATATATTCCATTAGACAAAGTCCCAATCATATAGTTGCCTCCTGATAGCTTTAATCCGCAATTAATATCTACATTCTTGAGTTTCTGATTCAAAGGCAGATTCCACTCTTTAACTACTCCTTGATTTAAAAGCCAGATGCCTTCTTTGGCAGAACACATAAGTAAACCATCTTTATGTTCCAGTACCTGATGAATCATAGTCACTGGAAGATTAGTTAAAGGAACTATTGACGTTTCATTGACCTCATACAACTTACCGTGTCCTTCAATAAGCAACTTCTTATCGGCGTCTTGAAGAAATAATATAAATCCTACAGACGGTAGTGTAGTTACACGCTTGTAGTCGTAGAAATATATATGAGAAAAAGATTGAAAATAGATACCCTCTTTACGTACAACAATCTTCCAGATTTCTTCATCTGAGTCCATTTCACCTATAATAGACTTACTTAATGAATGATATTTAAGCATCCCTTTCAGGTCTTTTTCCCAATAACCGAAATCTTTATAACCTCCCGTATAAACGCGATCTTCAGGCCCAACTGCAATTGAGCGAATAATAGAACCTGATTCAATGAACAGCCATTGAAGTCCATCATAGCGCAATAGCCCGTCATTATTTGCAACATAAAGATTTCCCTGAGAATCATGAGCTAATCCCCAATTTTTCTTACCCGCATGATAATCATATGCAGGTATCGAGAAAATATTCGGATTATTCTCAGACGCAATAGATTGGCCCGGCATAATAAAAAGGCCGAATAAGAATAAAATAACCGTACAGTTCAACTTAGATAATTTCATACTATATCGTTTGTGAAAGAGTGTATCAAATAATTAGAATATTAGTCTGTAACAGAGCTGATTTTCTAAACGGAAAATAGTAACAATTTACAGCGCTCCCAATACTGCGTTTCTCAAAGCTTATTAAATGATCTGAAAAACGAAAGGAAGAAATAAGCAATTATTAATCAAAGCGCCTATTTTTTTTATTTCAGAAATACATCACTCCTTCAAATATCGATTAAAGTATTGTTTTATCAAAATAGCATCAAGAACGTAAACAAGAGCTTATAAAACTGTATTTCAGTTTATTAATAGTAGTTGTAGTAGTGCTGTAGTATTAAAAAAAATAGTACGAAGTAACTGTATTGCATATTTATTATTGTAGGAGCCTCATATATTATATTGTTTTGTCATCGAACAGTTAGAAATGGGAAAACCAGAAAATTATTCAGATAATGAATCAAGTAATAAAAACAACAATCAGCATTGTTGCTTTCTCAAGTATTATTGGGTGTACGAGCAACAAAACCGAATGGAAAAGCTTCAGTGGAAATAAGGATATCGAAAGAAAAGTCGATTCCGTTCTTGCATTAATGACATTAGAAGAAAAAATCGGACAAATGACTCAGTTTTCTTGTAACTGGGATATTACAGGTCCGGTTATGACAGATGATTTCGAGCCATATTTGAAAAAAGGGTTGGTCGGAAGTATCTTTAATGGCTATACAGTTGAAGGCGTCAGACATCTTCAGGAAATGGCCTTGAAAGAATCTCGTTTAAAAATCCCTGTATTATTTGGATTCGATGTAATCCACGGATTCCGTACAATCTTCCCGATGTCGCTTGCAGAAGCTGGTACCTGGGATCTTGATTTAATGAAACAAACAGCTGAAATTGCTGCTGCAGAGGCAGCTTCAGAGGGTATCGCATGGACATTTGCACCAATGGTTGATGTCAGCCGTGATGCTCGTTGGGGACGTGTAATGGAAAGTGCCGGTGAAGATCCATATTTGGGGAGTCTAATTGCAAAAGCCCGAGTACAAGGATTTCAGGGAGGTGGTTCATGGGAAAGCCTGAAAGATACCAACACCGTTCTTTCTTGTACAAAACACTTTGCTGCATATGGTGCAGCAGAAGCAGGCCGTGACTACAATTCCGCAGAATTGTCAGAACGAACTCTTCGCGAATATTTCTTACCTCCATACGAAGCAGCAAAAGAGGCAGGTTCAGCTACATATATGACTGCATTCAATGAAATTGGTGGAGTTCCTTGCACGGCAAGCAAATATCTGTTTCAGGATATTCTTCGCGACGAGTGGGATTTCCGTGGCTTTGTTGTAACTGACTATACAGCTATCAATGAATTGGTACCTCATGGTGTTGCTAAGGACGAGGCTGAAGCAGGAATATTAGCTGCAAACGCAGGAATAGATATGGATATGACTGGTGCAGTTTATATCAAATATCTGGAAAGTGCAGTTAATGAAGGTAAGGTGTCGGTTTCTACAATAGATCAGGCTGTACGTCGTATTTTAGAAATGAAATTCTTATTAGGTCTGTTTGATGATCCTTATCGTTATTTGGATGAGACTCGTCAAAAAGAAACGATCATGAAACCTGAGTTCTTACAAGTAGCTCGTGAGGCTTCAGCTAAATCTATCGTTTTATTGAAGAATGAAAACAACTTTTTCCCGATTTCTCCGGAAAAGAATCTGACAGTTGCACTGATCGGTCCAATGGTTAAAGATAAAATCAATCAAAACGGTGAATGGGCAGGTAAAGGTGATAGAGAGCAGAGTATTTCTTTATTCGAAGGTTTGACTGAAAAATATAAGAATTCAAATGTAAAATTCATCTATGCACAGGGAACAGACCTTACAACAGATAATAAAAGTATGTTTGCTGAAGCAATTGCGACAGCTAAAAAAGCAGATATTGTTATCGCTGCAATGGGTGAAGACTTTAACTGGTCTGGCGAGGCAGCTTCACGTTCTGACATCAAACTTCCGGGTGCACAACAAGATCTATTGAAGGAATTGAAAAAAACCGGTAAACCTATCGGTTTAGTGCTTATCAATGGCAGACCTTTGGATTTATCCTGGGAAGATCAAAATGTAGATGCAATCTTAGAGGCATGGTACTTAGGAACGATGGCTGGCCATGGTATGGCTGATGTTATCGCAGGCGATTACAATCCTTCTGCAAAATTGACTATGTCGTTCCCTCGTAATGTAGGTCAGGTACCTATCTACTACAATCATAAAAATACAGGTCGCCCAATAGATCCGGCTTTCCCTAAAACGGATTATAAGAGTAACTACTTAGATGTAGAGAATACACCTCTATACCCATTTGGTTACGGATTGAGTTACTCGACTTTTGCAGTTGATAATATGAAACTGGATAAAAAAGTATTCGGACCAAATGAAAAGATTACTATTACAGCTGATGTTGCAAATACGGGTAACGTAGATGGTGAAACTGTTGTTCAATTATATGTAAGAGATATTTACGGAACAACAACCCGTCCGGTTAAAGAGCTTAAAGGCTTCAACAAAATAGCCCTTAAGAAAGGTGAGAAAAGAACAGTTACATTTGAATTGTCTGAAAAAGATCTGCAAATGTATGATATCAATATGAACAGAGTTACTGAGGAAGGTGATTTCAAAGTTTGGGTTGGACTAGATTCAGCCGACGAAAAGAATGAAGCGGACTTCTATTTCAAAAAATAAATTTGTTCTTTTACTGAAAACCGAAGTAGATCATGATTATATGAGAAAATTCTACTTCGGTTTTCTCTATTTATAACGATTGAACTATGAAAAAATTACATCTTATTTCATTGCTGACAGTCTTGTGCTCATTTTGCGCCAAATCAAATGCTCAGTCAATGAAAAGCGCGACCTACTGTAATCCGATTAATCTGGATTATACATATATGATTTACAATTCTGGTGACAATATTTCTTATCGTTCAGGTGCTGACCCGGCTGTGGTTGAGTTCAGAGGCGAGTATTATATGTTTGTGACTCGCTCTCATGGTTACTGGCATTCGAAGGATCTTGCCGAATGGGAATTTATCACTCCTCAAAACTGGTATTTTGAAGGAAGTAATGCACCTGCAGCACACAATTATAAAGATTCGGTTCTCTATGTAACGGGAAATCCTTCTGGAAATATGAGCATTCTCTATACTGATAATCCGAAAAAAGGAGACTGGAAGTCAACTCCGGGCATTTTGTATGATTTGCAGGATCCGGATTTATTCATTGATGATGATGGTCAGGCTTATATGTTTTGGGGGTCATCCAACACCTACCCTATGCGTGGTAAAAAATTGAATAAAGATCGTCACTTCCATCCGGAAGGCGAAACGCATGAATTATTCAAGCTGGATATGGATAAGCATGGTTGGGAAAGATTTGGAGAAAATCATGCTGACACAACGCTAAAGGGATATATGGAAGGTGCCTGGCTAACAAAACACAATGGTAAATACTATATGCAATACGCAGCTCCGGGTACTGAGTTTAATGTATATGGCGATGGTGTGTATATAGCAGATCATCCACTGGGTCCATACACTTATGCTCCTAATAATCCGGTTTCTTACAAACCCGGAGGATTTATGAATGGTGCAGGACATGGTAGTACAGTAATTGGTCCTGGTGGTAACTACTGGCATTTTGCATCTATGTCGCTATCATATAATGTAAATTGGGAGAGAAGATTGTGCATGTATCCTACTTTCTTTGATAAAGATGGTCTGATGTATTGCAATACAAACTTCGGAGATTATCCCCATTTTGCTCCCGCAGAAAAAGGGAAACAAGGTGAATTTACCGGATGGATGCTGGTATCCTATAAAAAACCGGTAAAAGTATCTTCTGTTAAAGACGAATACAAAGCGGCGCATTTAACAGACGAGAATGTAAAATCATTCTGGTTAGCTGAAAGTAATGGCGCTAAAGAATGGGCGGAGATTGATCTTATTAATCCTGCGACTGTCCAGGCAATTCAGATTAACTATCATGATCATAAAAGTAATTTATGGGGAAAAGTTCCCGGATTACGCCACCGCTATGAAGTAGTCGGATCCTTAGATGGAAAGAACTGGATACGTATGGTGGACCGGACAAATAGTTACAAGGATACTCCTAATGACTATGTCGAATTGGACAAACCTGTTCGTGTAAGATATATCAGATATCAGAATATAGAAGTTCCTACTCCTAATCTGGCTATTTCTGACATCCGTGTTTTCGGGAACGGTGAAGGTAAGAAGCCTGAATCTGTAAAAAGATTTAGTGTTGATCGTAATAAGGACCGACGCGATGCCATGATCACATGGACGAAACAAACCAATGCGCAAGGTTACAATATTAAATGGGGTATAGCTCCTGATAAGCTATATAACTCCTGGCTGGTATATGACACAGATTCTCTCCTATTGAAGAGTCTCTCTGTAGATCAAAGCTATTACTTCACGGTAGAAGCTTTTAATGAAAACGGGGTTTCGACTCCTGCGAAATTAATTTTCATACCTTAAATTATTATCTGGAATAGAATGAATGTATAGCTAAAAAAAGCGCAATAACACTTGGTTGTTATTGCGCTTTTTCAATTAGGTCTACACCTTATTCAGAAGAGAAAAAAGGGTTATCAGATAAATATCTGATAACCCTTTTAAGTATATCTCTTTATTAAAACTCACAGTTTTTAGGAGTACGAGGGAAAGGAATTACGTCACGAATATTACCCATACCTGTTACGAATAGTAATAGACGTTCGAAACCTAAACCAAAACCTGAGTGAGGAGCTGTTCCAAAACGGCGTGTATCCAGATACCACCATAGATCTTTCATCGGAATTTCTAATTCTTCAACACGAGCAACTAATTTATCGTAGTTTTCTTCACGTTGAGAACCTCCGATAATTTCACCAATTTTCGGGAATAAAACATCCATTGCACGAACAGTTTTACCATCTTCATTCTGTTTCATATAGAAAGCTTTGATATCTTTCGGATAGTCAGTCAGAATTACTGGTTTTTTGAAATGTTTCTCAACCAGGTAACGTTCATGTTCAGACTGTAAATCTGTTCCCCAGTCAACCGGGAATTCAAATTTCTCACCTGAAGCTTTCAAAATCTCAACACCCTCTGTATATGGTAAACGAACGAAATCGTTTTCAACAACGAATTTCAATCTCTCGATAAGTTCTTTATCATACATACTAGTCAGGAATTCTAAATCGTCCTGACAGTTATCCAAAGCATATTGAATCAGATATTTCAAGAAATCTTCTGCCAAATCCATGTTGTCCTGAATATCGTAGAATGCTACTTCAGGTTCAATCATCCAGAATTCAGCAAGGTGACGTGGTGTATTTGAGTTTTCTGCACGGAAAGTAGGTCCGAAAGTATAAATCGATCCTAATGCCATCGCCCCAAGTTCACCTTCAAGCTGACCAGAAACAGTCAGGTTTGCAGATTTACCAAAGAAATCTTGTGTATAATCTACTTTGCCTTCTTCATTACGTGGAGGATTTTCAACATCTAAAGTTGTTACCTGGAACATAGCCCCGGCACCTTCAGCATCAGATGCTGTGATTAACGGAGTGTGAAGGTAAAAGTATCCACGATCATTAAAATATTTATGAATAGCAAAAGCCATATTATGACGAATTCTTAAAATAGCTCCAAACGTATTTGTTCTTGGACGAAGGTGTGCTATTTCGCGAAGGAATTCTAATGTGTGTCCTTTCTTTTGTAAAGGATACGTATTCGGATCTGCTGTTCCAAAAATCTCGATTTCTGTAGCTTGGATTTCGCAAGTTTGTCCTTTACCCTGAGACTCAACCAAGATACCATTCACACTAAGTGAGGCTCCCGTTGTGATCGGTTTTAAGAACTCTTCGCCAAATTTCTCATTATCAATTACGATTTGGATATTATTAATCGTAGATCCGTCATTTAAAGCAATAAAGCTTACATGTTTGTTACCACGACGAGTACGAACCCATCCTTTTACATTGATTGCTGAGCCAAAATCAGTACATTTCAGAGCATCAACAATCTTCGTTCTTTTTAAAGTCTCCATAGCTCATATCTTCAATTAAAGCCGGGAGTCTTGCTCCCGGCTTTTAAGTTATACTATTCAAATGCGCCCATTTTAAGCATATTCACTTCTTCTTGTGTCAGATATCTCCAACGACCACGAGGAAGGTTTTTCTTAGTTAAACCGGCAAACATTACACGATCTAATTTCACCACGCGATAGCCAAGGTGTTCGAAAATGCGACGAACAATACGGTTTCTGCCTGAATGAATTTCAATACCAATTTGTTTTGGATCCGATTCATCGGCATAACTGATTGCATCTGCGTGAATTTCACCATCTTCCAATTCAATACCTGAAGCGATCTGCTTGATATCTTCCATTGTTACATCTTTATCCAACCATACGTGATAAATTTTCTTTTTATCGTATTTCGGATGAGTCAGTTTAGAAGCTAAATCACCATCGTTTGTCAATAACAATACACCTGTAGTATTTCTATCCAAACGACCAACCGGATAAATACGCTCAGAACATGCATTCTTCACTAAATCCAATACAGTTAAACGCTCTTGTGGATCATCAGACGTTGTTACACAATCCTTTGGTTTATTCAACAAGATATAAACTTTACCTTCTGGTCTTACATCTGATTCATTGAATTTCACTTCATCTGTACGATGAATTTTTGTACCCAATTCTGTAACGACTTCACCATTTACAGTTACCATTCCTTTTGCAATGAATTCATCAGCCTCACGACGAGAGCAAATACCCGCGTTAGCTAAGAATTTATTCAAACGAATTGGTTCGTTTGGATCCGTAAACAAATCCTGATATTCGATTTGTTTTTTCTTGCTGTATTTTGCATTTGGATCATAGTTTTGAACACGTGATGCATTTTGTCCAGCTCCGTTTGCATTAAAACGGTTATTTGAGAAATTACCTCCACGATTCTGAGGTCTTCCGCCACCGAAGCTATTGCTTCTTTGGCCACCACCGAAGTTGTTGCTTCTTTGGCCGCCACCATAGTTGTTACTTCTTTGGCCGCCACCGTAGTTGTTGCTTCTTTGACCGCCGCCGTAGTTGCCACGTTGGTCATCACCATAGTTGTTGCTTCTTTGGCCACCACCATAGTTATTACTTCTTTGACCGCCACCGAAGTTGTTACTTCTCTGGCCACCGCCGTAATTATTATTTCTTTGACCGCCACCGAAGTTGCCACGTTGGTCATCGCCATAATTATTGCTTCTTTGACCACCGCCATAGTTACCGCGCTGATCTCCGCCATAATTATTTCTCTGACCCCCTTCATAGTTATTATTACGCGGGTTATTACCATAACCTCCACGATCATAATTATTATCGTATGAACGATTGTTGTTTCCGTACGAATTATTTCCGTACGAACGATTGTTATTATTGTTATTATAAGTGCGACGTTCATCATTTCCATATGAACGGCGTTCACCGAAGTTATTAGGTCTTTGCTCAAATGGTCTTTTGTTAAAACCACCCTCTCTGTTATTACCTTGAGAGTTATCAAATCTGTTATTAGATCTTTGATCGTTATTATACGAATTTCTCGGACGATATCCATCACGGTTATCCATTTGTCCGAAATCAGATCTTTCATTTCTGTAACCATTATTGCCTTCACGGCCTGCTTCATAAGGTGTCGCGCTAATACGCGGTCGCTTTGGTCTTCTCTCTGAATCCATAGTTTTGTAAAAAAATTACATTGTTAATAAAGCCTCACGGCTTCGATATTTATCTCGGTATAAAATTTTATATTCCAGTATAAGAATGAGGTGTAATCGCTTTTAGCTCAATTTTAACCTCATCAGAAACATTTAATGTGTCGATAAACGCTTTAATTGATTCGGAGGTAATACCCGTATTCGTACGAGTCAAAGCCTTCAAGGCTTCATATGGCTGAGGATAACCTTCTCTTCGCAGAATTGTTTGAATTCCTTCAGCAACTACAGCCCAGCAATTATCTAAGTCATTAAATAAAGCAGCTTCATTCAATAAAAGCTTGCTCAATCCTTTCATTGTACTTTTCAGTGCAACTAATGTGTGAGCAAATGGTACACCAACATTACGTAAAACAGTTGAATCTGTTAAATCGCGTTGTAATCTGGATATAGGCAATTTGATAGACAGATGATCAAAGATTGCATTAGCCATTCCTAAGTTTCCTTCTGAATTTTCGAAATCAATCGGGTTAACTTTATGAGGCATTGCAGAAGATCCAACTTCACCAGCTTTAATTTTCTGTTTGAAGTACTCCATCGAGATGTATTGCCAAAAATCTCTATCTAAATCTATAATGATGGTATTGATTCGTTTCATTGCATCAAACAACGCAGCCAAATTATCATAATTTGAGATTTGCGTTGTCCAGGCTTCACGCTCAATACCTAAACTTTTCATTAAAAAGTTTGCACCAAACTCTTTCCAGTTAATTTCCGGATAAGCAATATGATGCGCATTGAAGTTCCCGGTTGCCCCACCGAACTTCCCGCTGATTGGTGTTTGTTTCAATATCGCTAATTGTTGTTCTAAACGATAAACAAAAACCATAATCTCTTTACCTAGTCGGGTCGGAGAAGCCGGCTGACCATGAGTCTTAGCTAACATAGATACATGATCCCATTCGTTAGCATAATTCTTAAGCGTTGCAATAAGCTGTTCTACCAGGGGATAATACGTTTGAACCAATGCTTCTTTGATTGATAACGGCACAGACGTATTATTTATATCTTGCGATGTCAAACCAAAGTGAATAAATTCTTTGTATGCTTCCAGTCCTAAATCATCGAATTTTTCTTTGATGAAATATTCAACAGCCTTTACATCATGGTTAGTTACAGCCTCAATTTCTTTGATATGTTGTGCATCAGCCTCACCAAAATCAACGTAAATCGCACGTAATTTCGGATAGACAGCTGCATCAATGTCTTTCAATTGAGGTAAAGGTAATTCACACAGTGCAATAAAATATTCGATCTCAACGAGAACTCTGTATTTGATTAATGCAAACTCTGAAAAAAAGTTCGCCAACTCAACACTTTTATCTCTGTATCGACCGTCAATCGGAGAAATAGCAGTTAAAGAATTCAGTAACATAAAAATAGAATTGTTTGAAATGCAAAAATAATTTATTCTTCTGTGTAATAACTCTTTTTCGCAAATTTATTTTGTATATCTGCGTGGATACCTGAATACAATTGCTAAAATTGCCGCAATACCCATCAAAAAAGGATAATACAAGTGTGGAATAATAGAAATTGGTGATATTCCGGCTAAACCGGCAGCAATTAACAGCTGTGCTCCATAAGGTATAATACCTTGTATAAAACAAGAAAAAGTATCCAATAACGAAGCTGATTTCCGTGGGTCAATATCAAAACGATTCGCGATATCTTTGGCTATCGGTCCGGCTGTAATAATGGCTATCGTATTATTAGCAGTACATAAATTAGCAAAACTTACTAATCCCGCAATACTAAATTCGGCACCACGTTTAGAACGTATTCCTTTAGTCAATAAATTGATTATAAACTCTATTCCTCCATTATAACGAATCATTTCAAGCATACCGCCAGCCATGAGCGTTATAATAATAAGTTCACTCATTCCCATTATACCTTCCCCCATAGAGTTCATCCAGGTTAAGGGATCAAACGAACCAAGCAATAACCCTATAATTCCGGAGAAGATAGTACCTAAGACAAGTAAACGTATAACATTCATTCCTGCCAATGCACTAATCAGAACAAACAAATAAGGAACAACTTTCCATAATTCAATCGGAGCAGATTCAGGAACTTGCGTGATTGTTCTTCCTACAAATAAGTAAATAATAAAAACAATCAAGGCTACAGGAGCTACAATCATACTATTTACCTTAAATTTATCTTTCATCTCACAGCCTTGAGTCTTTGTTGCAGCGATAGTCGTATCGGAAATAAAAGATAAATTATCACCAAATAAAGCCCCTCCGACAACAACTGCCGTCATAAATGGTAAGCCAACCCCTGTTTTAGCAGCAATCCCAACTGCCACCGGAGTTAAAGCAACAATTGTTCCAACTGAGGTACCTATAGATAATGAGATAAAACATGCAGCAAGAAAAATACCTCCGATCAACAAGTAGTCAGGCAAAAGGCTTACAGCTAAGTTTACAGTGGCATCAACCGCACCCATGGCTTTAGCTGTTTGAGCAAAAGCGCCTGCGAGAATAAAAATCCATATCATCAACATGATATTTTTATTTGCGGCTCCAATGGAAAAATGCTCAACTCTTTCTGCTAACGTTTTATCCCTTGTTATCATTACGGACACGATAGCTGATAATAAAAAAGCTACCGTTATCGGCATTTTATAGAAATCGCCTAACAAAAGTGATACAACTAAGTAGGACGCTAAGAATACAAGCAAGGGCAAAAGAGCCAACGCGCTTGGTTTCGGTTTTTGTTCTGTATTTCCAGTCATATATTTACTATTATACTGTTTGAACTTACAAAGTTACCGATAATTCATTAACATTAAAAGCATTATGGCCGCTCTAAGCTATTAAAATTTCCTTAATTAAGAACAAGAAGAATACATATATAGCCTTATAGAACACTCTCTATTGTTAATTTAGAAAATTGTTCACGCAGTCATTGTTAAACTTTACAAATTCCCCAAACAATCCTGTTTATCTGTTTGGAGATATAAACAGAAGCTTTTACATTTGCATCAGTTTTTCATGGTATTAGATTTAAGGTTAATAAAGGGTTTAGGTTGTCGTGAGACAACCTTTTCTTTTTTTATACGTTTATCACTATAAGAATTTATATATTGCACTTTAATTATAAGTTCCGAATTAATCACATAATACCAAAGGTAAACGTATGATACTTACCAAATTTATATTTCACTTCTTAGATTCACGTAACGAGCAAATAGATCTCTATGCATCTAAATACGCTTCTATACAAGCAAATCAACTCAAATATCTTATTAAACAAGCTCAGAATACTTTAATTGGAAACAAATATGGTTTTGCGAACTGTAAAGATCATGCATCATTTACCAAAAGTATGCCTCTACAAAACTATGATTCATTGAAGCCATTTATAAATAAAGCTATTCAGGGCGAATCCGATATTCTATGGCCTGGCAAGGTCAAATGGTTTGCTAAATCATCCGGCACGACAAATGACAAGAGTAAATTTATCCCTATAACTACTGATGCGCTAGATAATTGCCATTATAAAGCTGCAAAAGACACATTAGCTCTTTATGCACGTATAAATCCCGACAGCGAAGTTTTGAGCGGTAAAAGCCTTATTTTAGGTGGTAGCCACGAAATAAAAAATGAGACAGCACACACTTATACTGGTGATCTGTCTGCGATCCTCTTACAAAACACACCCGATTATTTCAACTTTGTTCGTGTCCCGGAGAAAAAGATCATACTCATGTCTGAATGGGAAAGCAAGTTGAAAGAAATAATCCGTACAACAAAAAATGCAGATGTCAGAAGTATTGCTGGTGCACCTTCCTGGATGCTAGTAATGATTAAAGCATTATTAGCTGACTCCGACAAAAAATATTTGACTGAACTTTGGCCAAACCTGGAAGTTTTCTTCCATGGAGGTATCAGCTTCACACCCTATCGCGAGCAATACAAAACATTGATTCCTTCAGATAAAATGCATTACATGGAAACATACAATGCTTCGGAGGGGTTTTTCGGTATACAAAATGATCTGAGTGACCCGGCCATGCTCCTGATGCTTGACCTGGGAATCTATTACGAATTTATTCCTATGGATGAATTCAATGATACAGATTCCAGAACAATACCATTAGAAGAAGTCGAACTAAATAAAAACTATGCATTGGTTATTTCCACAAACACCGGATTATGGCGATATATTATCGGAGATACAGTTAAGTTCTTATCAAAAGAACCTTATAAGTTTGTAATTACGGGAAGAACAAAGCACTTCATCAATGCTTTTGGCGAAGAACTGATGGTAGATAATGCGGATAAAGCCTTAGCGATTGCATCCGAAAAGCATAACGTCCGAATTATTGACTATACCGGGGCACCTGTATTTATGTCTGAAAATTCGAAAGGAAAACATCAATGGATTATCGAATTTGACCATGCGCCTAATAACCTGGATGCATTTATTGCTGATTTTGATCAGGCTCTTAAAGAACAGAATTCTGATTATGAAGCAAAGAGATATAAAGATATTACACTAGATAAACCTGATGTTATAGTTGCCCGAAAAAATTTATTTCATGATTGGCTGGCTTCTAAAGGCAAACTTGGCGGACAAAATAAAGTACCTCGCTTATCTAATAATCGTGACTTTATTAATGTCTTGCTAGAGATGAACAAAAAGTAATGTGTAAATATTTTCTATTATCAAATTTTTTATCACACATTTGCAGTCAAACATTTAATCATAAACAAATTACCAAGATGAAAAAGACTCTATTATCAGTCCTTGCAGCCGGATGCCTTTTCTCTGCTTGCACAGAACAGCCTAAAGGCACCACACTCAGTGGAAGTCTGACAGACGTTGAAAGCGATACTATACTTATCGCAATTTCGAACCCTTTTGTACAAGGAGCAGAATCTCGCATTGATACAATTGCGTTGAAAGACAAAAAATTCAATATCACTTTAAAAGACTCGACACTTTTGCGTGTACAAGTGATCGCTAAACCTTCAGGTAACAAGGCCATGAAAATGCCAGGTCCCAAAAGTATCCTATACATCGTACCCGGGTCAAACTTAACGATTAATGGCTCGATCGATAGTTTTACTGTGACAGGGGATAAGTTTTATGATGAAATGAATGCTCAGGCACAAATCAATAATTGCGATAAAAAACTCGAATCCATCCAAAAAGAAGTGATGGATTTGTATATGCAAGGTGCTTTAAATGACTCGTTAAGTGGATTGTATCAGCAAAAAAGAGCAACTGTTATAGATTCAATGAATATATATCAGCTCAATTACATCAAATCTCATCCCGATCAAAATTTGTCAGCTTACTATTTTACATTTATGCCAATGGATAAGGTAAAAGAAGCTTACGATATTATTGCCGAGAATGTAAAAACAGGTCCTTATGCCGTTATGATTGATCTTAAGAAGCAACAATATGAAGATTATATGGCTAAAGAGGCTGCTAAGCTGAAATTGCAGCCAGGTATGCCTGCTCCTAATTTTTCACTAAAAGGATTAGATGGCAAAATGGTATCATTAGACCAGTTCAAAGGGAAATATGTAGTACTTGATTTCTGGGGTACATGGTGTGGTTGGTGCATTAAAGGACTTCCTGAAATGAAAGCCTATTACAGCAAATACAAAAATAATCTTGAAATCATCGGAATCGATTGTCGCGATAAAGAAGATACCTGGCGTGCAGGTGTAGCAGAACATCAAATCCCATGGGTAAATGTATATAACGGGTTTGATACACAAGTTGTAAACGAATACGCAATTGCAGGATATCCGACAAAAGTAATAATTGATCCGCAAGGTAACATCGTAAAAATTGTAGTTGGTGAATCTCCTGAGTTTTATGAAACTCTTGATCAGCTATTAGGTAAAAAATAAAATTTGAAAAGAGGCTATCCGATTTCGTTTCGGATAGCCTCTTTTTTTTATAAGTTCAAATTCTGAGAAGTTGTAAATCCAGTCGCTGACAAAGTTATAGCTTCCGACGCATTATTCTGAGTTGTTTTAAAATATAACTGAACCAATGACCCTGAAGAAGTAGCATGATATTTAAAACCTCCGGCAATCGGAGTTACATTAACCATTTCTCCTGTCGTTGCATTATTAGGATCAATGATAAGACTTGTTGTATTAATATTAACATCTACCGGAGATGACCCTGCAGGAAGTTTTAAATTTAAAACAATCTGATAACCACTTGGCATTAATGATGGTTTTACACTAAACCATGAAATAAATGTCTTCACATTAGTTGCACTCGAAGTCAGATTCACTATACCATCACTAAATAAAGAATTCGAAATTACTACAGAACCTGTAGAATTACTGAAATTCGTTTTGAAGTATAAAACCTGAGTACCTCTTTGTGTTGCTGTATATTCATATTTATATTTTCCATTCTCTATAATTACAGGCAACGTGTTTAATGAGTTATTAGGCGTCAAATTAGGAGCCGTAATGTAAAACTTCATTGGAAAAGCATTATCAGGTATAATCGCAGGTATATCAAAAGACAATGATACCGGCAGATTTGAGGCCTGAGCAACCGGGTTAGGTGAAAAGAATGGCATTTCCATTGTATAAGGATATCTAAACTGAAGCAGAATCGTGCGAGCTAATCCTAATTTAGATACAATTATCTTCCCTTTACTTAGCAATGCAGCAGGCATATTACCCGTAGTTCCTGTTATTTTACCTGGTGTAAGTGCTACTGTCAGACCAGGAACTGCAGGTATTACCGGATTATTTATATCATCATTCACTAAAACAACAGAAGTTCCAACATTATCATAAGCCAAAGATGTTCCATTCGGAAAATAAGCAAATTGAATATTAAATGTCTGATTTGGCTTAGTTAAAATAACACTTGTTGTTTCAACACCTAATACTGCAGTACCATTAGAAACTGTAAGCAGTGGTTGAAGCACAATAGAGGAATTTATATTATTTGATGCAGGTGACAACATAGCCTCTTGCAAAGTTGAATATCCTAATTGTTGGACCTCGTTTACTTTCACCAAATAATGAAAGTTACGCGTAATATCAATCAGATTTAAGTCTCCGGCATTAATCAAATCCAATTTATAATAACAGGTCACAACCGCTCCATTATTAATAGGGACATAATCTGCCTTAATAATTAAAAACAGAGGTTGAGTAGCCGTACTGTTTTTTCTTTCATACAAAAACTGAGGAGTACTACTAAAAGCCGTTACCGGCAAGAAAGCAGATGCTGCAGCTTCTGTCACAGCTCCTTCAGTAAAAGCTGCATTACTGAACGGTGCAATCGTCCCATACTCCAACTGATTCGCTATAGCAAATTGCATATTCGTCAATTTGGGCTTTAATGATCCTAAATCTGTAAGATTCTGAATCGATATTTTGGCTATATTACGTATCAGCTCAACTGATGTCGGAAAGTTAGCTTGTGAAATACCGTTAGGTAATGATATTCTTTTCCAGTAGGCAACCTCATCTTTAATTGTCAAAGATGGAATCAACTCCTTCTCATCTTTATAAATGTTTGCTACATCCGAAAAACCCGTCCAATTATAATTTGCTACAAAATGAATATAACGCGGTCTGGTGCTATTTATCAACTCAACAGTATAGGATGTTCCAGTACGTGTCGCTTTATAACGAGAAAGGAAAAGTCCGTTCTCATCAAAAACAAGTAGATATAAAGAATTTAGGTTTGTCCCGGCCAGGTCATCCTTTCCTTTCGTAATTACTTCAGCTTCCGGTATTGCTACAGAGAACTTGATTAAACCATCCTCTGGTACAACCTCCGGAATCTCCGGAGAATCGGAAACGCAAGCAACAAGACCTAAAAGAGAGATCAATAGAATAAATATCTTTTTCATAATTCATTATATTAAGGTATATCCCATGTATCTGTTACACATCTGATAAAAGCAGTTCCGCTACTATTAGTGCTTGTAAAGATATTATTGGTAAAGTCATAATAATCATACATTAATGCACTCCAGTATCTCGGTCCTATCAACAAACGTTTAACGGCACTGTTTGAATCATCCTGTATCAGATCGATCAACATAATCTCAGCCTTGGTCGGTATACGCCATTTACCTCTTGCATAAGGTAACTCCTGATACGTCTGACATCTTCCCTGAGCTGTAGCATAATTATATTCATAAGTAATACCACGTTGAGAAGCAATGATAAATTGTGGTGATCTTAAGTTATTTCCTTCAATATCGGTCCTTGAAGTCATCACCGAACCGTTATATTGTCTTGGATCTCCGGTCTTATAGATATTATCCGTAGGCACAACTGTTGTGATCTTAAAGAAGTTAAAGTTAGTCTGCCCTGTACCACCATTCGGAAAGTTTG
>JBOFIZ010000301.1:0-2655 GCA_051650425.1 Bacteroidales bacterium | reverse complement strand
CGTGGAGATTACCATAATCAATATGGCTTTTTTGCGACACCACGCTTGCACCTGAAATGGAATATTCTTGAGCAATTACATTTGAGAGCTTCAGCCGGAAAAGGCTATCGTTCTGTAAACGTATTGGCAGAGAATAACTATTTATTTGCTTCGAATCGTATCCGTAATTTGCATATCGGAAATGACCTGCCTATGGATGAAGCATGGAATTACGGAATAACTTTGACCGGTTATATTCCTTTGTTTGGTAAGGAGCTGACTTTGACAGGAGAATGGTTCTATACAGATTTCCAGAAACAGGTAGTGGTAAATATGGATCGTGACCCGCATGCTATTTACTTTGAGGCATTGAATGGACGTTCTTATTCTTCCAATTTTCAGATTGAAGCAAACTATCCTGTATTTAAAGGATTCACGTTAACATCTGCTTTCCGCTGGACAGATGCCCGTACGAACTATGATGGTGTACTTCGTGAAAAGCCGTTAACAAGTCGTTATCGTGCTCTTTTGACAGCATCTTATCAAACGAACTTAAAGAAATGGCAATTTGACTATACGGTCAACTTTAATGGTCCGGGCAGAATGCCACTTCCTTCAGAAACAGATCCTTTATGGAACAAAGACTTTAAAGGATTTACGATGATGAGTGCTCAGGTAACACGTAATTTCCGTAATTGGTCAATTTATGCCGGAGGAGAGAACTTATTAGGATTCAAACAGAAGAATCCGATTATCGGCGCAAATGATCCTTTCGGACCGGATTTTGATGCAACAATGATTTATGGTCCGATCCACGGACGGAAATTCTATGTGGGTGTTCGCTGGAATCTGCCTTCAAAAAACTAATTGATTACTAACTAAATAATTTTTTTATTATGAAAACAAGAATCTTATCAATCTTAGCCATGTTAATCGTATGTTGTGTATCGATTGCAGATGTATCGGCTCAAACAAAACAAAAGAAAGAAAGTAAAAAAGACACCGTTCTTTTTGAAACAGTACTTCACTGTAAAGACTGTGAGGACAAGATTATGAAGAATATTGCTTTTGAAAAAGGAGTAACAGATATTGTGACAGATATACCTACACAAACCGTTAAGATTGAATATCGTAAAGATAAAACTGATAAAACGAAACTGGCGGGAGCTATGGATAAATTAGGATTCAAAGTAAAAGAGATTTGTCCTTCGACAGTTACTAAAAAAGGCGATGCATGTTGTGGCGGACATGATCACGAAGAGAAAAAGCACTAATACAAACAAACGGAGTATAGCACGAAGAGAGGAGTATTCAGACATTGAATACTTCTCTCTTTTTTTTATCTGTACAGATAAAAAAATCTTGTGTAGCTCAAGGATGCATCAGGCTGCTTTGACACTGGATTCTGATGGTGTAATGCTGTAATTGTACCTGCTATTATTTTAAGCTGAACAAAAAATAATTTTGAAAATAATGGTCGTTTTATTTTGTTTTTCAATTCAAGTTTCTAATTTTGCTCCCAACATACAAGCAAAAAACAAGTAATTTGAGATTATGAATATGCAAATGGTAAATAGATTTTGGTGGTGGCTTACAACTCTTCGAGGTGTGAGTAGTACGACCTATATCTATATATAACAAGCATATGCACATGTAATCATTAAATTTCTGCATATACTAAAAGGTCTGTCGTTACTCACGACAGGCCTTTTTTCGTTTAATCCATTCTGAAATAAAAAAACAAATTATAGTCATGAGTAATTACAGTGTTACAAGCAACGGATATTATGGTGAATTTGGAGGGGCTTTTGTTCCTGAAATCTTAAATCAATGTATTGAGGAGTTAAAGAGCCGTTACCTGAGTGAGATTATGAAGCCTGATTTTCAGGCTGAATTTCATCAGCTTTTAAGAGATTACGTAGGTCGTCCTACACCGTTGTATTTTGCAAAACGACTTTCTGAAAAATATGGATGTAAAATCTATCTGAAGCGTGAGGACCTGAATCATACGGGAGCTCATAAGATCAATAATACGCTGGGGCAGATTCTGCTTGCAAAACGTATGGGCAAAAAACGTATTATTGCCGAAACCGGTGCCGGGCAACACGGTGTTGCAACCGCAACAGTTTGTGCATTAATGGGATTGAAGTGTATCGTTTATATGGGTAAAACAGATATAGAAAGACAACATATAAATGTTCAGAAAATGAGAATGCTGGGAGCGGAGGTCGTAGCAGCTACTTCAGGAAGCATGACGCTGAAAGATGCAACAAATGAAGCCATACGTGACTGGTGTTGTCACCCCGAAGACACTTATTACATCATCGGGTCGGTTGTCGGTCCGCATCCATATCCGGATATGGTCGCTAAGTTACAGTCTGTGATTAGTGAGGAGATCAAAAAACAATTGCTAGAGCAGGAAGGTCGGGAAAATCCGGATTATCTGATCGCATGTATTGGCGGCGGGAGTAATGCAGCAGGAACTATTTATCACTATCTGGATAACGAGAAGGTTCGAATCCTTCTTGCTGAAGCAGGGGGTAAAGGCGTTAATTCGGGCGAGAGTGCAGCAACCATTCATCTGGGAACTGTCGGGGTGTTGCATGGAAGCAAAACGCTTGTTATGCAGGATGAAAATGGTCAGGTTACGGAGCCTTACTCTATTTCAGCAGGGCT
>JBOFIZ010000300.1:0-31606 GCA_051650425.1 Bacteroidales bacterium | reverse complement strand
AAGGAAAATTCGTTTTTGAAGGAGAACAAGATATCGATTTTATTGATCCGAATACAGAGAATCTAATTGATAAAGTAAGCTGTAAAGAAGTTATTACTTATGGTAATGGCGAGAAAAAAGTTTGTCTTGTTGACTGTGGTGTAAAACACAATATCATTCGCTGCTTATTAAAGCGTAACGTTACTGTGATTCGTGTGCCTTGGAATTATGATTTCAATACATTAGAGTTTGACGGTTTGTTTATATCAAACGGTCCGGGTAACCCTGATCATGCTCAGGAAACAATTGACAATATACGCAAATTCATGCAGAATGATAAGCCAATTTTTGGTATTTGTATGGGTAATCAATTGTTATCTAAAGCAGGAGGTGCCTCAACTTATAAATTAAAATACGGACATCGTAGTCATAATCAGCCGGTACGTATGGTTGGTACTAATCGTTGTTTCGTGACTTCTCAAAACCATGGTTTTGCTGTAGATAACGAAACTTTAGGATCTGATTGGGAGCCTTTATTCATCAATATGAATGATGGAACAAACGAAGGTATCCGTCATAAATCAAAACCTTATTTCTCATGTCAGTTCCACCCTGAAGCTGCAAGTGGTCCGACAGATACGGAATTCTTGTTTGATGATTTCATTAAACTACTCTAATTTGATTAATCCGTTTTAATTTTCTAATTTTTTTGATGACAAATCCTATGATACATAATATTAAGAAAGTTTTGGTACTTGGTTCTGGGGCGCTTAAAATAGGCGAGGCCGGAGAGTTTGACTATTCTGGTTCTCAAGCATTGAAAGCTCTTCGTGAAGAAGGTATTGAAACGGTTTTGATTAATCCGAACATTGCTACTGTTCAAACATCTGAAGGTGTGGCGGACAAGATTTACTTCTTGCCGGTTACTCCTTTTTTTGTAGAGAAAGTAATCAAAAAAGAAAAACCTGATGGTATTTTACTTGCTTTTGGTGGACAAACAGCTCTTAACTGTGGGGTGAAACTTTACGAAGGTGGCATTCTTGAAAAGTATAACGTAAAAGTACTTGGTACTCCGGTTCAGGCTATCATGGATACAGAAGACCGTGAGCTTTTCGTTAAAAAACTGGATGAAATCAATGTAAAAACAATCAAAAGCTTTGCTGTAGATACAGTAGAAGAGGCTATCAAAGCTGCTGATGAATTAGGTTATCCTATTATTATTCGTGCTGCATATACACTTGGTGGACTTGGTTCTGGCTTTTGCGATAACAAAGAAGAACTTTTAGTTCTTGCTGAAAAAGCATTATCATTCTCTCCTCAAATCCTGGTTGAAAAATCATTGAAAGGATGGAAAGAGGTAGAATACGAGGTTGTTCGTGACCGTTTCGATAACTGTATTACTGTTTGTAATATGGAAAACTTCGACCCGCTAGGTATTCATACAGGTGAGAGTATCGTTGTTGCACCTTCTCAAACACTGACTAACAGCGAATATCATAAACTACGCGAATTAGCTATCCGTATCATTCGTCACATTGGTATTGTAGGAGAGTGTAATGTACAATATGCATTTGATCCTTATTCAGAAGATTACCGCGTAATTGAGGTAAATGCTCGTTTGAGTCGTTCTTCTGCTTTGGCATCAAAAGCAACAGGTTATCCTTTAGCATTCGTTGCTGCTAAATTAGGTTTAGGTTATGGATTGTTTGATTTGAAAAACTCTGTAACGAAAACTACTTCAGCACTATTCGAGCCAGCTTTGGATTATATTGTTTGTAAAATCCCTCGCTGGGATCTTTCTAAATTCCATGGTGTTTCTCGCGAGATCGGTTCATCTATGAAATCCGTAGGTGAAGTAATGGCTATCGGACGTACTTTCGAAGAAGCTATTCAAAAAGGTCTTCGTATGATTGGTCAGGGAGCTTCTGGATTCGTAGCTAATAAGGAAATCCAGATTGATGATATCGAAAAAGAATTGAAGAATCCTACAGATAATCGTATTTTCGTAATATCTAAAGCTTTCCGTCAAGGATATACTGTAGATCAGATTCACGATCTTACTAAAATTGATCGTTGGTTCCTTCAGAAATTATATAATATCGTTTTAACTGCTCGTGAACTTGATAAAATTGACGAAGTAGTTGAGATTGATGAAAAATTAATGCGTCGTGCTAAACAACAAGGGTTCTCTGATAATCAGATCGGACGTTTGATCTATAAAGACAGACCAGATGTTGATGATGCAATTTTCGAAGTGCGTGCGCATCGTAAAGAACAAGGTATCTTACCTGTTGTAAAACAAATCGATACATTGGCAGCAGAATATCCTGCTCAAACAAACTACTTGTACCTGACTTATAATGGTCAGTTCAATGATGTTCAATATACCGGAGATAAACGTTCGGTTATCGTTCTTGGATCAGGAGCATATCGTATTGGTAGCTCTGTAGAGTTTGACTGGTGTTCGGTAAATGCACTTCAGACAATCCGTAAAGAGGGATGGCGTTCGGTAATGATTAACTTTAACCCGGAAACGGTTTCTACGGATTATGACATGTGTGATCGTCTTTATTTTGATGAATTGACATTCGAACGCGTAATGGATATTATCGAACTTGAAGATCCGCATGGAGTTGTTCTTTCTACAGGTGGTCAGATTCCAAATAATCTTGCTATGCGTTTGGATGACCACAATGTAAATATTCTAGGTACACAGGCTCAAAGTATTGACAATGCAGAAGACCGTCACAAGTTCTCGTCTATGCTGGATCGTCTTGAAATTGATCAGCCACGTTGGAAAGAGCTTTCATCTTTAGATGATGTTAAATCGTTTGTTGATGAAGTAGGTTATCCTGTATTGGTTCGTCCGTCATACGTACTATCAGGTGCGGCAATGAATGTTTGCTCGAACGACGAAGAATTAATCCAATTCTTGTCATTGGCTGCAAACGTATCGCAAAAGCATCCTGTTGTTGTAAGTGAGTTTATCGAGAATGCGAAAGAAATCGAAATGGATGCGGTAGCAGACAACGGAGAAATCGTTGCATATGCTATCTCAGAACATATTGAGTTTGCAGGAGTTCACTCTGGTGATGCAACTATTCAGTTTCCTCCGCAAAAAATTTATGTTGAAACAGTTCGTCGCATTAAGAAAATTGCACGTCACATTGCTTCTGAGTTGAAAATCTCAGGACCTTTCAACATTCAGTTCCTTGCTAAGGATAACGATATTAAAGTAATCGAATGTAACTTGCGTGCATCAAGAAGTTTCCCGTTTGTGTCGAAACTTTTGAAAATCAACTTTATCGAACTTGCAACGAAAGTAATGATGGGAATTCCTTATGAGAAACCTGAGAAATCTGCATTTGATTTAGATTATGTAGGTATTAAAGCATCTCAGTTCTCATTCTCGCGTCTACAAAAAGCTGACCCTGTATTAGGTGTAGATATGGCATCAACAGGAGAAGTTGGTTGTATCGGTGATGATGCACACGAGGCAATTCTTACGTCTATGCTTTCAGTTGGACATCGTGTTCCGAAAAAGAATATTCTTATTTCAAGCGGTGGTGCAAAACAAAAAGCAGCATTGTTGGATTCAGCTAAGATGTTAGTGAATAAAGGATATGATTTATTTGCGACTGATGGAACTCATCGCTTCTTAACAGATAATGGTGTTGCTTCGACATTGGTATGTTGGCCAAGCGAAGAAAGTCAGGCTCCTCAAGCTCTTGATTTGATGCGTGAAGGCAAAATTGATATGGTAATCAATATTCCTAAAAACCTAACAAAACGTGAGCTAAGCAACGGTTATAAAATCCGTCGTGGAGCGATCGATATGAATATTCCGGTTATTACAAATGCTCGTTTGGCAAATGCCTTTATTCAAGCATTCTGTACAATTGATATTGACCAAATTCCAATCAAATCTTGGGAAGAGTATAAATAATACTGAATATATTTATACCCATAATTAAATATTAAAGGGCTGCATGTAAATCATGCAGCCCTTTATTTTTATATATCTTGCATATTTACTTGATATGCTTTTCAATTAATGAGCTTAATTCATCAACTTTAATGCCTTTTTGAATAATATTTCCTTTTCTGTCAATAAGAACGAATGTTGGGACTAGCATAAAGTTGTAGAGACTCATAACATCTTTCCCACCATTTGATGAGATAACTTGTTTCCAAGGCATCTGCTCTTCTATTAAAGACTTCATCCAAGAGTTCGAATTCTTGTCTATTGATATCGATAAAATATCAAAACCTTTGGAATTAAATTGATTATATAATTGTTTTAGTTCAGGAATAGCTTTTTTGCAAGGTCCGCACCAAGAAGCCCAGAAATCAAGTAATAATAATTTATCCTGAAAATCAGCCGGACCAATCTTGTTCTTATATGTTGAATCATTCAGACTAAATAAGGGAGCTTTCGTTGAAGTTGGACTTATTGAGCTCTTGTTTTTTAAATAACTTATCAGAACTGGATTGTCTTTTTGATTGCGTATTACTATTTCTTCATATATAGGAAATCTAGCAGAATCAAATTTTTCGAGAGCAGGTAATGTACTAATTACACTAGATATATTTGGATAGCTCTCGATTATAAAACAAATAAAATCAGCAAATTCCTTTTTGTTTTTATCAGATTGATTTTTATTAAATTCGATCCATGGATTACAATTAGACTCTTTGGCTTCTTTGTTTTCTATTACATAATCTGTTTGTCTTATTCCGTAGGTGTTATTCGCAAAGTTATATAAGTTCATAACCTCATTTTTACGACCGGGATTTATCAATATAGGCATTGATTTAATTCTGGCAGTGTCCTTACCGGTGAATATAACATTTACGTCTTCATCTTCAGCCCAAAATGTCAGACGTTGTTTTTTCTGACAATCAAGAAAATAAATTCCAGGTTCATGAATGATCAATTCTTTTTTAAAAGTATTATCTGCATTTAGATCGAAAGTAAGAATATCTTCTTTTTGTCGGTTATTCATTTTATATACAACCATTTGATGATTGTTGTCAGGGTTTTTAACGATACCCTCAATGATAATTGTTTGTTGTGCATTCATTAATGTGCTGCATAACGCTGAAATGGTTAATAAAATAGATTTGTGTAACATAAAATGGATTAAAGCTATTTGTTAATATAGTCAATTCAAATAAATAGATTTTCGTGATCAAATATAGAGATAATTTACAGCATAAATTAGTATATAATATCAAATAGTTTTATTATTAAATAATTTGATATAGAATAGATATTAAAGGATACCGAAAAATAACAGATGTGATGAATGCGTCCTTAGTTTGTGTTAAAATAATTGATTATGAAAAATATAAATTCAAAGGCACTTGTGAACGAGTCAAAATATTCAATACTAACAAATGTATATCATTACTGCTTTTGGTGACATAGAATAGAGAAATTCAACTAAAATTATAGCTTTGTCGGATGAAATTTTTATGTGCTTTCATGATATGGAAGGATCGGAGAGAGCGCAAGGTGATTTCTTAATAATAGCTGTAATTAACTAAGAGGGATTTAGTCTTATTGTATTATAGTGTATCTTGAGTTATATTTGTTTGAACTAAACTATAATTAAGATTGAGATGAGGCAGAAATGTTTATTATTATTCCTTTTGATGTTCGGTTTGTCATTAAGTATGTCGGCGCAGCAAATAGGAAGATGGGAGAAATTGGGCGAGAGATCGGTGAAATTCAGATCAGAAAGAGACGTGATAAAATGTTCTCATAAAGGGACTTTCTCGAAATTAAAAATTCATGTAAATGAATCGCCGGTAGAATTTAATAAAGTACTGGTTAGATATGGAAACGGGTCGACTCAGGAACTTAGTATCCGCCAGACCATACCTGCTGGAGGTTATACACGTGTGTTGGACCTTAGAGGTAATAAACGTGTCATTAAAGAAATTGTATTTTATTATAAAACGAAAAAGGGTTATAAATTTCCTACAAAAAATCATAGAGCTGAGGTTTCTGTGTGGGGAAGGCATTAATCAAAAAAAGCGACTGTCTGTATCAGACAGTCGCTTTTTTTGTATGATTGATGTTGATTAGAAATTGTATTGAACAAGAGCTTGTATACAATTTGCATGGTCATTAGAACCGTCAATATTTACTCTGTTACCCCAAAGATATTCAGCTCCGAACTGGAATGCACTGGAAAGGTTCCAGAATACGTTTCCTACGATATATTGTCCGTATCTGTATTGGGTTGCAGGTTTATATCCGTCTTTCGGGAAAATTCTTGCCTGAGAATATGTGGCAGAAGCAAATACAGTTGGAGAGAAATTAAACTGTAAACCACCGTACCATGCGAAAGCTTCCTGAGCTACCATTTTGCCCGGATCATTTGCGTCATAAACGAAATCGAGTCCGTTTCCTGAAAGGTCATTAATGTATTGGGCAATACCTTTACCATATGTTGTCTGGAAGTATAGTTGAACAGGTTTTCCTACTTTAACGGTACCGCTCAATTGAACGCCATATCCTGTAGCTGTTTTATTATCTGTTGTTACAAGATCCTGATATGACATGTTACGAAGTACACCAGCAAGTTTTACGTGACTAGCACCTTTACACCAGCTATATTTGATGTATGCCGGGATATCAGGAATGCGTTGTGAAGCAGCTCCGACCTTTGTGTCATAGGTACCCGTACTTTGGTTTTGTTCAACAGAAACACCTAGTTTAATACCGTTTTTGAATTCATGAGCATAAGCAATCTGACCTGTTCGCATTTCGCCTGCACCATTTGGCCCCTGGAAGTCAATAGTAGGAGAAACGGCACTTAAATCGTTGAATAAACTCCATGTTTTACCGACAGTGAAGCCCATGAATCTTAAATAAGCATCATTAATGGCAAACGAGTTACCAGGTCCGGTAAACTGTCCGGAAATATATGCTTCATAAGCACCTAATCCTTTAGTATTACCTAATAATTTGAAAAAAATATTTGATTTGTAAGGATCAATCGTAAATTGTCCATTATTTGCTTTATTGGCTGGAACGGGAATCGAATAAGGAATAAATCCGAATCCGTTTGTTGGCACAGATCCCCAGTCATAAGCCGTTCTTACCCGTAAAAATCCTCCAATACCGAATGCAACATCATGTTTCTGATCATAAAGTAAGAATCGTGGTGCTCCTGGCTCATTGAATCCCTCGTTCATGGATTGTTTAAATTGCTTTACGATCTTGTGATTTGATTTCTTGGTATTCACAACGATCAATGATTGCCCTTCATGGCTATCATCATTATCTTGAGCGATTGCAGGAATTGCGCATAGAATTCCGAGTCCCAATAAAGAAGATTTGATAATTGTCTTCATTTTATCAACATTTTTAGTTAAGGTTTAAATTATAAGATATAAATGAAGAACACTTCTCATGTATTTTAGTTTGAATGATTAGGTTAAATTTGTTGATTTATATACAATAAAGATGATTATTTTTATGATTTATTGAATTTTACCTCCTGATAGCCAGGTGTTTAAGTAGTATGGTTCGTTTAGATTACTTATGATTACGCCTTTTCGTGTAGAAGTGTGCACGAATGAACCGTTTTGGAGGTAAATACCCACATGCGATGCTTTTTTTGACTTTGATCCACTTGTGTTGAAGAATACCAGATCACCTTCTTTTAGGTGTTTCTTACGTTTTCTGTCACTATTAAGAAGCATGTCCTGGGAACTGCGTCCGGGATTTTTGCCATAAACATTTTGCATAACAATGTTTACAAATCCTGAACAATCGACACAACGTCGTGTCATTCCACCCATACAATGAGGAGTTCCAAGCCAATTAACAATCTCGTCATAGAGTTTCAGGTTATTCTTGGGAGTTACCTGCAGACCTGTTTTATAGGACAAATAATCGGTTTTGGCTTTTAATTGTCTATTTGTACCGCAGGAGGATGTTATTATAATGAGTATTAAGGCAATGAAAGAGAATTTTATTGTCCGCATAAATCGTGATATAAATTGTATATTATTAAAGCAAGAGCCTTTAAAACGGCTCTTGCAAAATTTTATATGTTCTCGCTTAATCAATTATTAAGGAAAGTTGAATTCGTTTTCGTTCTTTGTCAATCCCGATAACTTTGACTTCGACATGCTGATGAAGTTTGACTACTTCAGTCGGGTCTTTAATGAAGCGTTTTGCCATATTGGATAGATGGATTAATCCGTTTTCTTTAATTCCTATATCGACAAAGCATCCGAAGTTCGTAATGTTGTTTACGATACCGGGAAGGATCATCCCTTCGTGCAGGTCGCTCAGTGTTTTTACATTCGGGTCGAATTCGAAAACCTGTGCTGTCTGACGTGGGTCGCGCCCCGGTTTCTCAAGTTCTTGTTTGATATCCTTCAAAGTAGGCATCCCGATTTTATCGGATATATACTTATTGAGATTCAGTTGATTTTGAAGCTCTTTGCTTTTAATCAGTTCACTTACTGAGCAATTAAGGTCTTTGGCCATTTGCTCAACGATGAAATAACTCTCCGGGTGTACCGCTGAGTTATCAAGCGGATTTTCACCATCACTGATTCTCAGGAAGCCGGCAGCTTGTTCGAATGCTTTCTCGCCCATACGGGGAACTTTCATTAGTTCTCGACGGTTTTTGAATCCTCCCTTTTCTTTGCGGTAGTCTACGATGTTCTGAGCTAAAGCAGGACCTAAACCAGAGATGTAGGTTAGCAAATATTTGCTAGCTGTATTTAGGTTTACTCCTACCTGATTTACGCATAGCTCGACGGTTTGATCGAGTGATTTTTTCAGTTTTGACTGATCGACATCATGCTGATACTGACCGACGCCGATGCTTTTCGGATCTATCTTAACAAGCTCGGCAAGAGGATCCATCAAGCGTCTGCCGATAGATACCGCTCCACGCACAGTTACATCATAATCAGGGAATTCTTCGCGAGCGATTTTAGAAGCTGAATAGATGGACGCTCCGTTTTCGCTTACCACAAATACCTGTACTTCGCGAGGGAAGCGCATTTGTTTAAAGAACTGTTCAGTTTCACGACTTGCCGTACCATTACCGATGGCAATTGCTTCTATATTGTAGGCTTCGATCATCTGAGAGACTTTTCGCATAGCCTGTGATTTTTCGTTCTGAGGCGGATGCGGAAAAATGGCTTCATTGTGTAACAGGTTACCCTGATTGTCAAGACATACAATCTTACAACCAGTACGGTATCCTGGATCGACTCCCATGACACGCTTTTCGCCCACAGGAGCACTCAATAAAAGTTGTTTAAGATTTTCTGCAAATACGTTGATAGCTTCCTCATCAGCTTTCTCTTTCGAGATATTCGAAAATTCAGTTTCGATAGACGGTTTGATCAAACGTTTATATGAGTCTTTGAGTGCATCATAAACCATATCGGAACATTCGGAGTTTCCTTTGATGTAAAAACGCTCCATACGCTCAAGAGCTTTCTCGTCCGAAGCAGGTGTGACAGTTACTTTCAGAAAACCTTCCTTTTCACCACGACGGATAGCAAGCAGGCGGTGAGAGGAGCAGCGACGTAATGGTTCTTCGAAATCAAAGTAGTCACGGTATTTTTCGGCTTCTTCTTCTTTGCCTTTAACAAGTTTAGCCGTAATTATGGCATCACGTTCGAAACTGCTACGAACAATGTTTCGAGCAGTTTCGTTTTCGCTGATCCATTCGGCAATAATATCTTTAGCACCTTTGATTGCATCGTCTGTATCTTTGACATCGGCCTTAACAAATCGGTTTGCTTTGTCAAAAATATGGGATTCGCGCTGACTCATAATGATTTTAGCCAACGGTTCGAGCCCTTTTTCTCTGGCGATTTCAGCTTTGGTTCTTCGCTTAGGTTTGTAAGGAAGATAAATATCTTCGAGTTCGGTAGCCGACCAACAATTTTCGATCCGTTTTTTTAGTTCGCCTGTAAGTTTTCCCTGATCTTCAATTGTAGAAAGTATGGTCTGCTTTCTCTTTTCAATTTCGTTGAACTTAGAATAGGCATCTTGAATAGAAGAGATAGCAACCTCGTCAAGGCCACCTGTAAGCTCTTTACGGTAGCGACTAATAAATGGAATAGTAGCACCTTCGTTTAGTAATTTGATTGTATTTTCGACCTGTTTAGCCGGAATAGAAAGTGTCTGAGATATTAATTGTGTGAACATGATTAATCCAGATTGTAAGTTTTTATAGCATCAGTGATGTATTGTTGAAGTTTTACGGTAGAAGCCGACGGTACATTATCGAAATAATGATGATACAGAACCTCCATACCGCACGTTTCAAAATTGCAAACATCAAAAGATCTTCGCATCACCTCGATACCTCCGTTTGCTTCATAATTGGCATAAGAGTTGCCCATCGGTGTGAAAATACGAACTTTTTTACCGCTTAAAAGACCGACCATTCCTTTGTCGGTATATTTAAAAGCAAATCCGTTTGTATAGATACGCTCAAAATAACCGCGAAGAATAGCAGGAGCGTTATCCCACCAAAGCGGATAAATAACAGTTATCTCATCTGCCTCGGCAAGAAGATCCTGTTCGTATTTGATATCAGCAGGTATTTCTCCTTTTTGTAATGAAGCCAGGTCTGAACGTGATAGCAACGGATTAAAACCGATAGCATACAGATCACGAACGACAACGTTATGTCCTTTGATAATCAGGGCCTCAGTAATAGAATCTGTTAACCAGGTAGAGAAACTCTTTGGATTCGGATGAGCTAATATGATTAAATGATTCATGTTTTATATGTTTATAATGTATATGTTATTTAATTGTAGATCTGATGCGCCATTCCTGTGGATACAGATTGTTAGCACGGTTTCCGATATTCTTCATCCAGCCAAGGATATGATTGTTGCAGGCAATTAAAATATATCCTTTTGGCATATTTTCGTCAAAAATCATAGCTTCTTTGCGCAAGTATTGCAAGGCTGTTTCACGATTAACCTCAGCGATATGAAAATTGTCACGATTAATGTCAGTAGACATAGCTAGAGCATGTTCAGGAATGAGATCTTTGCCTTTTAGAGTAGCTAAATCAATACCTGCTTTGACGATCCGCAGATTAGACTGAATAGCCTTATAAAGCTCTATATAAGCTTTAGGGATGGCAATAAACTTGTCATTTACGCAATTGATTTCGTAGAGATGACTATTTCGTAACCAGGAGTCAAGATCTTTAGGTACGTTTATAGCAACGTCTTTTGATTTATTCTTGTTTTTGGCTTTCTTTTCTTTTAACTTATAAGGTTGTACATCTTCTGTATCGGGCTTTCGCAAAATGGCCATAAAGAATCCTTCTCCCTGAGTTTTGTGTGGCATAAAGCGATATACGGGATAATCGTATTTATAGCCATTTGATACTTCCGGATATTCAGTAGTATCAAGAGGTAAAACAGATGCGTTATATTTTTCGACCAGATAATGAACATTTTCTTCATTTTCAGCCAGATTGTAGGTACAGGTGCTGTAGATGAGCAGTCCTCCCGGTTTAAGCGTCGGCCAGATATTATCTAATATCTCCTGTTGACGTCCTGCACACATCACCACATTTGCTGCTGACCACTCTTCAATAGCTACCGGGTCTTTACGGAACATACCTTCGCCGGAGCAAGGGACGTCTGTAAGGATCACGTCAAAAGTATGATTTAATACCGTAAAATCATCAGAAGCATTGTTTGTGACAATGCAGCGGGATGCTCCCCACTTCGTCATGTTTTCGGCAAGAATATTCGACCGGTTCTTCATAATTTCGTTGCAAACTACGAAGCTGCCTTCTGGTAAAACGGAATAGGCAAGAGTAGTCTTTCCTCCCGGAGCTGCACACAAATCAAGATATACAGACGGTTCGGAAACATATCTGCGAAGAGCTTGTTCAATAAACATGGACGATGCTTCCTGAACATAGTAAGTGCCTGCATGGAAAAGCGGGTCAAACGTAAAAGATGGCCGCTCTGTTAAATAAAATCCCGACTGAGACCATTTGACAGGAGCAGACATATTGAGATAAGCCAATTCTCCGGAAGAAGATTTAGCATCATTGATTCGTATACTTACAGGAGTTTCACTTTGCAAAGCTTTTTCAAAAGCTCTAAATTCATTTTCTCCGAGAATTGCTTGAGATTGCTCAATAAAATCTTTAGGAAGATTCATCACGACAAATTCTTTTATTATTGTTTTCTAAAAACAAATATACACTATTATTCTATTTCTTCGATAATTCTAGTAGGGAATATCGCTACAATCAGCTTGTTTGGATATAATCTGTCATTTATAAAAAGAACTGAATACAAAAGCTGATAGTTTAAAATAGAATAGCTAATAGATGAAAATAAGATCTAAAATGAACGTGATAATTGAGGTACATTGCATATATTTGCAAAGTACAAGGTCAAAAAATGTTTCTGATTTGCTACTCGTTAATCGAAGGATATGTGTAATTATCTGTTTTTTAATGAGTAACATTCTGTGTGCGTTTTTGATTTAGAAACCAGAAAGTAACTATCAAAACTATACTTTTTAAAATATGAATCAACAGAAATCACTATTGAAACCTGTTATGACGCTATGCTTATTGTTAGTGGCATCGGGTTTAATGGCTATTGAGCCTGCAACTGCCGATTCTATGGTCGTGGCAGACTCCGTTGCAGCCGTGAAAACCGCTCAGGCAACTAATCCTCATCACATGCTGAAAGGTGCAGGGTTTACAGTTACCTCTCTTTTAAGAGGTTTGTTGGGAATGTTTTCGCTGATAGCAATTGCTTTTCTATTCAGTAGAAACCGTAAAGCAATCAACTGGAAGCAGGTAGGTGTAGGTCTCGGGCTACAAATTTTATTGGCAGTGGGTATTCTGTATATACCATTTGTCGGAGCTTTTTTTGAAACGTTCGGAAAGATCTTTGTTAAGATTCTTGATTTTACCAAAGCCGGAACAGAGTTTTTGTTAGGTGATTTAGTTGATTTAAATAAAACAGGATATATATTTTTGTTCCAGGTCTTACCGACAATAATATTCTTCTCAGCATTAACGAGCTTATTGTATTACTTGAATATTATTCAGAAAGTGGTAGTCGTTATTGCCTGGGCTTTGAAGAAAGTCTTAAGTATTTCGGGTGCCGAAGGGTTAACAGTTTCCGCAAACATCTTCTTAGGGCAGACAGAGGCCCCACTGATGAGTAAGAAATATTTGCCTGAGATGACTCGTTCTGAAATATTCCTTGTGATGTCGGCAGGTATGGCTACAATTGCCGGAGGTGTTTTGGCTGCTTATATCGGATTGCTTGGAGGGGGTGACCCTGTGGCACGATTGATGTATGCCAAATATCTTTTGTCAGCATCAGTAATGGCGGCACCTGCAGCAATCGTGTTTTCTAAGATCATTATGCCTCAGACAGAGAAAACCAAAGATGGTTTGGTTGTATCATCTGAATCAGTAGGAAGCAACGCGTTGGATGCTATCTCGAACGGAGGTTCAGAAGGGGTGAAGCTAGCGGTGAATGTAGCTGCCATGTTGTTGGTGTTTATTGCTTTCGTGACATTTGCCAATTATTTGTTAGGCGGATTGATCGGTCGTTTTACAGGTTTGAACGAATGGGTAATCAATATTACCGACGGGCAATTCACACAGTTCAATATGGAATTTATTCTGGGTATGCTATTCACGCCATTGGCATGGTTGATGGGTGTAGGATCTTCAGATGTTCCTTTAGTAGCTGGATTGTTAGGAAAGAAATTAATCATCAATGAATTTGTTGCTTATGCCGATTTTGTAGCATTGAAAGACGCAGGAGCTTTTCTGGAACAGAAATCAATCATCATGGTAACATTTATTCTTTGTGGTTTCGCCAATATCAGTTCGATTGGTATTCAGATCGGAGGTATCGGATCCCTGGCACCGAACAAAAGAGAGTGGTTAACTCAATATGGACCATTGGCAATGATTGCCGGAGCTTTGTCTTCGTGTATGTCGGCGACGATTGTTGGTGCAATTCTCGGATAATACAAAATTCTATATTAATTTTGCAGAGGTTAATCATACAGATTAACCTCTTTTTTTATTAAAAACATTTGAACTATGCATATATTTTATTGTCCCGATATTCTTCTTACGAACGAATTATCCGAAGAAGAATCTCAGCACTGTACGAAAGTTTTAAGATTGACAGAAGGAACAGAAATAACCGTTACAGACGGGAAAGGACACTTCTACCCCTCACGTATTGTTCGTGCACATCACAAACGTTGTTCTGTAGAAATTCTTGAAACAATCGGGCAGAAACCTGATCGGGATTTTAAAATTCATATAGCCGTAGCGCCGACTAAAAATATAGATCGTATCGAATGGTTTGTTGAAAAAGCCGTAGAGATAGGAATTGATGAAATATCGCTTTTGAAATGTCGCTATTCGGAACGCAAAGATGTGAAAGAAGAACGCATCCGTAAGATTATGATTTCGGCAATGAAGCAATCTCTGAAAGCTACCTTACCTTTGCTGAATCCGATGGTCGATATAAAAACTTTTATGCAAAGAGAGTTTGAAGGCGAAAAATTTATTGCACACTGCTATAAAGATCAGGAACGTATTTTTTTGAAGGATGCTTACACGAAAGGAGAATCAGCAACTATCTTTATCGGACCTGAAGGAGACTTCAGCGAAGAGGAGGTTGAGATGGCTATTCAGACAGGTTTTAAGCCTATCTCATTAGGTAATGCACGTTTGCGTACCGAAACAGCTGCGTTGGTTGGTTGTCACTCTTTACACGCACTTAACTGGTAAAATACGGAGTGATTATAAAATACGAAAAGCGATCTCTTGAGAGGTCGCTTTTCGTATTTTAGGTAAACAGAACGGCTTATAATAAAGAGATTTTCTTTATTAATCCTATAAATCCATCATTGTCCAGAATAAGATCGATATTTCTTGCAGCCAGATAATCTTCTAAATAATCACTTTTGATATCGGCAAAAATATCATAACCTGAAAGATCCAGATTATCCAGGAACTTCTCTGCCTTTTCCTGAATGCTGTAAATCATATCAAGCCGTTGTTCCATATGTTCAGGTTTACTCATCTGAACATTGTGTTCGTTTTTTGCAATCAGATAAAGACATTGATAGAATTTATCCATTGACCCGAAAACAGCTTCTATAGCTGATTTTTTCTCTTGTGGCAAATTAGCCAAATATTCCTGAGTCTTTGTCATTGTATTTTAATTTAAATAAAACTGCTGCTAAGATAAAAACAAACTGCAAAGCATCACGTATATTTGTGATAAAATAGAAAGAGTATGATCAATTATAATGATATTACCTTTTCGTATGGAGGTAATAGTCTGTTTGAAGATTTTAATTTATCCATCTCAGACAACGAACATGTCTGTATAGCAGGGCGTTCGGGAGTAGGGAAAAGTACATTGTTAAACTTTCTGACGGGATTTCTTCAGCCACAGAAAGGATCGGTCGAGGTGAATGGTATTCAGCAATCCGATGATAATATACAGCTGATACGCAATCAGATACTTTGGCTCCCACAGGATATTAATTTGCCTTTCCGCAATGTCAGAGAGCTGTTGCAGTTTCATTTTCAGTTTAAGGTAAACCGAAAGAAATCGTATAATGAGTCAAAAGCACTTGAATTATTCGATAAACTCGGACTGGATCGTTCGCTGATCGATCACGATATTGCGCAGTTGAGCGGGGGACAGAAGCAGCGCATCGCTTTTATAGCAGGGATACTTACAGATAAACAGATTTATTTGCTGGATGAACCTACGGCAGCTTTAGATCCTGAGAGTACTGTTTTAATGGGTACCTACTTGCAATCGTGTATAGATCGTACGATTATGGCAATTTCGCATGATGAGAATTTTCAAAAATACTTCGATCGAACTATAACATTATAATACGATATATGGATATTTCATTTTGGGGATTTATGATGGGGCTTTTACTGCTTTTGATCCCCTGTTATTATCTCAATTTTTACAAAACAGGATTAGTTAAAGATACATTGATAGGAGCGTTGAGAATGATCATTCAGTTATTTCTGATAGCAATCTATCTGGAATATCTTTTTAAATGGAACAATACATGGATCAATCTTCTATGGGTGGTTGTAATGACAATCGTAGCCGCGGTAACAGTTCTTAACCGGACGAAACTGAGCCGCTCCTTATTATTGCTTCCGGCCCTGGGGGCTTTTCTGTTCTCAGTATTGTTTATTGCAGTTTACTTTATAGGTTGCGTAGTGCAACTAAAGGATTTGTTCGATGCACGTTATTTTGTACCAATCTCAGGGATGATACTTGGCAATATATTAACAGCAAATGTGATTGCATTAAATACGTTTTATGCAGGCATTAAGCGAGAGTCTAATTTCTATCGCTATCAGCTGGGCAATGGGGCGACCTTTCAGGAAGCTTTGCGTCCGTTTATGAGAGATGCACTGATCAAATCATTCAATCCTACAATCGCTACAATGACCGTTATGGGACTTGTGTCACTACCGGGAACGATGACCGGACAGCTTTTGGGCGGGAGCTCACCATCGGTGGCCATTAAGTATCAGATCATGCTGATGATTGCTATTTTTGCATCCTCACTGATATCGGTACTGATTACACTCTGGGCTACACGCAGGAAAGCATTCAATACAAACGGACTGCTTAAAGACGCTGTTTGATATATTAATTATTTAATTATCTTTGTCGCACATATTTTTAAAACTGTTGGAATAAGTTAGAATCGACAGTTCAATTAATTACTAAAACAGATTATACATGAAAGCTTATGTATTTCCAGGACAAGGCGCTCAATTCGTAGGAATGGGTAAGGATCTTTACGAAAACTCTGCCTTGGCGAAAGAAATGTTTGAGAAAGCAAACGAAATCTTGGGATTTAGAATTACAGATCTAATGTTTGAGGGGACAGACGAAGATCTACGTCAGACAAAAGTAACTCAACCAGCTATATTTCTTCACTCTGTAATTTTAGCAAAAACTTTAGGCGAAGACTTCAAACCGGAAATGGTAGCAGGTCACTCGTTGGGTGAATTTTCAGCTTTAGTAGCTGCAGGAGCATTGTCTTTCGAAGATGGTCTTCGTTTAGTTGCTGCACGTGCAATGGCTATGCAGAAAGCTTGTGAGGCTGCACCTTCTACAATGGCAGCTGTTTTGAATCTGGCTGATGAAAAGGTAGAAGAAGTATGTGCTTCAATTGACGGAGAAACAGTTGTTTGTGCAAACTATAACTGTCCGGGTCAGTTAGTAATCTCAGGTACAGAAGCAGGTATCGATAAAGCATGTGAGCTATTGTTGGCTGCAGGTGCAAAAAGAGCATTGAAACTTAAAGTTGGTGGAGCTTTCCACTCTCCGTTAATGGAACCTGCACGTGCAGAATTGGCTGATGCAATTGCTAATACTCAGTTCGCAGCTCCGATTTGTCCTGTATATCAAAATGTAGATGCTAAACCGGCTACAGATCCTGAAGTGATCAAAGTAAATCTGATTGCTCAATTGACAGCTCCGGTACGTTGGACACAGTCAGTGAAAAATATGATTGAAGGTGGTGCAGTTGAATTTACAGAAGTAGGTCCTGGTGCAGTACTACAGGGATTAGTGAAAAAGATTAATAAAGAAGTTGCAACAAAAGGAGCTTAATAACGTGGTTATTAAAAACGAAATGAGTAGAGCTATTCAATTTTACCCTAAAGGTGTTTGTTGCAAACAAATAGATGTAATCGTTGAGGATGGTAAAGTAGCGAACGTTACTTTTACAGGAGGATGTAATGGTAATTTACAAGGGCTTTCTTCACTTATTAAAGGAATGGATTGTCAAGAAGTAATTACTCGATTGAAAGGAATCGATTGTAAAGGAAAAGGTACTTCCTGTCCGGATCAGTTATCCCAATGTCTTCAATCAATTACACTATAAATAAAATATTAGGAAAAGAAGAGCTGTGCGAAAAGTCTGAATACTTTTCTACAGCTCTTTTTTGTTCTCTGCTCACAAGTGAGATGACAGATATGAATAGTATCTGATTCTGAACTATCTTAATCAAAACAGGATGAAATTAAAGATACAGGCTTTTGCTCAACAATGGGGCTGGCAAATACTCTCAGTCGGAGTATTATTATTGATCTGGCAAGTGGGAGCGCTGATTTTCGCTAAACCATTTATTTTGCCCTCATGCTGGGATGTTATTAAATATTTCGTCAAATTATTGGGCGAACAGACCTTTTATGTAAATCTGCTGTTTACGTTCTACAGAGCGCTTATCGGCTTTTTACTATCCGCTCTGATAGCATTGCCGGTCAGTTATCTGTGTGCACGTAATCAGCCCTTTGAAAAGCTCCTGTCACCGATACTTTTATTGCTTAAAAGTACGCCGGTGCTATCATTTCTATTATTGGCAATTATTTGGTTTTCATCTGAGAATATTCCGTTGGTAATTGCTTTCGTGGGTATGTTTCCTATACTTACGATTCAGTTTACAGCTGGTTTTAAAGCTTTGGATCCTCATTTTCTTCAGATAGCTGCATTGTATCATTTGAGCAGAAGAAAGAGATTTCTATGGATTGAATATCCTGCCGTTAAGACCTATATATTTTCAGGGATAGCCTCTGCTATAGGGTTGGGGTGGCGCGCTATTATTATTGGTGAAGCATTATCGTCTATAGATTCAGGTTTAGGTGCAGCAATGAAACAGGCCCAGAATTATATAGATGTATCGTATTTGTTTGCATTGACTTTTGCCAGTCTTTTTGCATCATTCATTATTGAATATATTCTGAAGAAACTGGCAGCTTATGAACCACACAAGCAACATGCCCTTCTGCATACCTTAGTCGGTGAAGAATTATATAAAGCACCTCTGATCATAGAAAAACTCTCATTCAGACGTAATAAACGAAATATATTTATGGATTTCAGTCTGACGCTGGAAGAATCAGAAATTGTAGCCGTACAGGCTGTATCCGGATTCGGAAAATCCACATTGGTCGATATTGTTTGCGGATTCGTCAAACCGGACTCCGGGACGGTCAGTAGAAGCTCAACCTCAGTCCTGTTTCAGAATGTACGACTCTTCCCATGGCTGACTGTACAGGAGAATATAGATGTCATCCTTCCGGCAATGATTGACAGTGAACAGCGCAGATTATTCTATAATGTGTTCGGTATAGAGCATCTGCTCGATAGATATCCGCAGAGTTTAAGCGGTGGAGAAGCCCAACGCGTAGGACTCGTGAGGACTCTCTTGTATCCATGTCAGTTATATATACTGGATGAGCCATTAAAAGGGCTTGATGCGGAGTTTCGTAATCGACTGTTACATTTTATATCCGCTTATGTGAAAGAGCATCACGCAGCCTTATTATGGATAACACATGATCGGGATGATCTGGTTATTGCAGATAAAATATTGAATTTAAGTGCAGAAAACGATAATCCGTAGATTATCGTTTTTTTTATTTCGGGTAATAATTACACTAAAATTGACAGAATAATTAAAAAGTCTATATATTTGGCTGATGTAATTATTAAATAATAGAATCATGAAAATTGTATTTCTGGATGAAGCCACAGTTGGTCAATTGTCTGGCTTGAATAAGATAAAAGCTTTAGGAGAATATGTAGGATACGATTATACATTACCGCAGGATACGGCAGAGAGAATAAAAGGTGCCGATGTGGTAATTACGAACAAAGTAATTATAGATAAAGGACTGATGGGGTCCAATCCATCTTTGAAACTGATTTGTATAGCAGCGACAGGAACAAACAATGTGGATTTGCAGGCAGCTAAAGACTTGAACATACAAGTGAAGAATGTTGCGGGATACTCTACAGAAAGTGTTTTGCAAATAACCTTTTCTCTTTTGTTTCAATGGATGTCCCATATTACTCAGTTTAATGACTATGTGCAAAGTGGAGAGTATACACAAGCTAAACTCTTCACTACAATCACGCCGGCATTTCATGAGCTTTCAGGTAAGCGTTATGGCATAATTGGTTTAGGAGCCATAGGCAGAAGAGTAGCTGAAGTAGCCAAAGCATTCGGAGCAGAAGTTATATATTATTCTACTTCAGGAAATAATCATAATTCGGACTATAAACAAGTAACTTTAGAAGAGTTATTGCAAACGTCAGACGTTATTTCGGTGCATGCACCCTTAAATGATCAGACCAATAACCTGATTGATGCAGCTAGCTTTAAACTCACCAAACCCACAGCTTTTATTCTGAACGTGGGACGTGGAGGGATAATTAACGAAGCTGCTTTGGCTGAAGCATTGGATGCCGGTCGTATCGGAGGTGCAGGTATAGATGTTTTCACAAAAGAGCCTGTTTTAGCTACAAATCCATTGATGAATATAAAAAATAAACACAAATTAATTATGACACCTCATATAGCATGGGCTTCTGTAGAGGCGCGTGAACGACTTTTAAGTTTGATTGCTAAAAACATTATTGATTCAAATATCTGAGTTAAGTATAAAAGTAGTACTTTTGCACTCCAATTTAAAAATTATGGAATTTCTTGAGACGCTTTTTACAAGCCAGACTGTAGTTCAGTCCATCCTTTTATTTTGTGCAGTGAGTGCATTTGGATTAATGTTGGGTAAAATTAAAATTGCCGGGGTTTCATTAGGAGTAACTTTTGTTTTCTTTATTGGTATTTTGGCCGGACACTTAGGTTTCGAACCTAATCCGCAGATGCTTAGTTTTGCTCAAAGTTTCGGACTGATTATTTTCGTTTATGCATTGGGTTTGCAGGTCGGACCCGGTTTCTTTGCTTCTTTAAAAGAGGGTGGCGTTAAGCTTACAATGCTTGCATCCTTAGTTGTTGTTATTGGTCTGATTCTGACTGTCGTATTTCATTATACGTTTCATATTTCGATGGCAGAACTGATGGGTATTTTATCCGGAGCAGTTACCAATACACCCGCATTAGGAGCTGCACAGCAGACTTTGGATTATATCCGTTCGGTCGATACATCCGTTCCGCCGGCAGAGATTGCATTGGGTTGTGCTGTAACTTATCCTTTGGGTGTTATCGGTGTGATTCTTGCTTTGATATTTCTGAAGGCTGTCTTCCCGAAAAGTGTTGAAAGGGCTGCTACATCAGACCGCAAAGAAAAGAAAATGTTTATTTCCAGCTTTCAGGTAACGAATAAACAGTTATTTGGCAAATCCGTTAAAGAGGTAGTTGCATTGTCTCATAAACAATTTGTTATCTCACGTATCTGGCGTGAAGGTAAAGTTATAATACCTACATCGGATACTATCTTTGCTCCCAATGAGATTGCTTTAGTCATGACAACAGAAGAGGATGCTCAATGGCTGGAGCTTTTGTTCGGTAAACAGGAAGATCTTAACTGGAATGAAGAAAATATCGACTGGAATGAGATTGACAGCGAATTGGTCTCAAGAAGAATCCTCGTGACACATCAGGAGGTGAATGGAAAAACACTCGGATCTTTACGTTTACGTAATGTATATGGTGTAAATATAACCCGCATCAATCGCTCAGGTATTGACCTGTTGCCAAATCGGGATATTCGTATTCAGATGGGCGATAAGATCACGGTTGTCGGCGAGCGTAAATCGATTGAGAATGTCGAGAAAGTCTTAGGTAATTCTTTAGCAAGACTGAAAGAGCCTAATCTGATTGCCATTTTCGTCGGAATATTATTAGGATTGGTTCTGGGATCTTTGCCAATCTTTATACCCGGAGTTGTTGTTCCCGTAAAATTAGGTATTGCCGGTGGTCCGATTGTGGTCGGGATTCTGATGGGAGCATTTGGTCCGCGTTTCTCAATGGTAACCTATACAACACAAAGTGCAAACCTTATGCTGCGTCAGTTGGGTATTGTATTATACCTCGCAGGTCTGGGTATCGAATCGGGAGGCCGGTTTATGGAAACAATCTTCAGACCCGAAGGAGCTTTATGGGTAGGCACAGGTTTCATGCTAACCGTTATTCCTGTATTAATTGTTGGTTTCATCGCAATCAAAGCAATGAAAATGGATCTGCAATCAGTATCGGGAATGCTCTGTGGAAGTATGTCTAATCCGATGGCTCTCAACTATGCCAATACAAATATCGGAGGAACCTATCCTGCAGTAGCTTATGCGACTGTATATCCGATCGTCATGTTCCTCCGCGTTATTACAGCTCAATTAATGCTTACCTTGTTCTTGTAAGTGCAATATATAAGCATATAAAAACAGTTCACCCTCTATCAAAGTTAATAGCTTCGATAGAGGGTGATTTATTTTACCTGATGATTGTCCAGAAATTCCTGTGCCATATCCATACCATGCATATACAACTTCATTAATTTTAGCGTATCTTGTTCGGTACGTGTCACACCAAAGATCTCGGTCGGCCTGATAACCTTTATCTCTCCTTTCTCTTCAAGAGTCTCGATCAGATCCATCGTTTCATTGTATTTGTAAGCTCTGAAATTTAATCCTTCGCAGATCTTAGGATACTTACGCAATGTGAATTTAGGAATCTGTATAGAGGATATCTTCTTTCTGTATCCTTTCTCCTGAGTCAAAATCAACACACTGTTTTTGTATCCTTTACTGATCGCTCTTTCGATAGGAATCGAATCACTGATGCCTCCGTCAAGCATAGGAGTTCCATCCACATCAACAACCGGGCTGATAAAAGGCAGACTGCATGACGCTTTACAGATAGTTAAAAGTCGGTTCGGGTCTTCCTTTTCAGTCAGGTAACGGGCTTTGCCTGTCAGACAATCAGTCGCTACGAACTCATATTTAGTTTCATTAGAGAAGAAAGTATCAAAGTCAAAGGGAACCTCCTTAAACGGAAAAGAATGGAATAACAGATCATAATCAATCCAGTTCTTCTTGCGTACGTAATGTTTAAATCCGATATAGTGATACTTCTTAAGCATATCTATATTAATGGATTTTGTTCGTCCGATTTGTTTAGATAAATAAGATAAGGCATTTGTAGAGCCGGCAGAAACACCTATAAGGTATGGAAAATGAATATCTCTCCGTAAAAAAGTATCCAAAACCCCTGCTGTAAAAGTACCTCGCATTCCTCCGCCTTCAAGAATGAGAGCGGAGTTTCTAAGATTAATTTTGTGCATTCTGGTATAATTTTGATACAAAGGTATAATAAATTATTTTTAAGGTAATCTATTCTCCCCGAAATTCATCTGATGAGTTTCTGTAACACGATCCGCACCAGCCATAGATAATAACAATTTCATCGTTTTTGAGCGGATCCGTAATCGTATATCCCGGAGTCTTTCCGCAATCACAGATAATTGTACCCCATTTCACGTCGTAATGAGGATTCTCCGCTTTGATCTTTTCAGCAGCTCTGTCAATAGCTGACTGTGTTTTGAAGTATATAGTCATAATTCAGTAATGTTTATTTGAGTATTTGGTGTAACAAATCCAATATTCGATTTGTTCTTATGCAAATCTAATCAATAACTCTTCAAAATTTATCGAAAGGGGGAGTATTTTAAGAATTAATTATACATTTGCAAGAGTGAATATTTTAGACATAATAACTGAAAATAAATTATAACATAAATATGAATAACTGGTTTGAATGTAAGGTTCGTTATGAGAAAACGATAGAGAACGGAATGTTGAAGAAAGTAACAGAACCTTATCTGGTAGATGCATTGTCGTTTACTGAGGCCGAAGCACGAATCATTAAAGAGGTGACTCCTTTTATTACAGGTGAGTTTACTGTATCCGATATTAAACGTGCAAAAATCAGTGAGATTTTTGAAGATGAAACAGGTGACAGATGGTTCAAAGCTAAAGTTCAGTTCGTGACAATTGATGAGCGTAGCGGAGCTGAAAAGAAAACTTCTTGTTTTATGCTGATTCAGGCGGGCGATCTGCGCGAAGCTGTTGCTAATCTTGATAAAGGAATGAAAGGCACGATGGCTGACTACGTTATAGCATCGGTTGCTGAAACTCCGCTTATGGACATTTTTCCGTTTAATTCGGACGAGACTGAAGTGAAAACAGAGATTGATCAATAAAATGGGACATATACAAGATAAAATACATTCTTTGAAAACGGAACTGCCGGAGCAAGTCTCTCTGGTAGCCGTTTCAAAATTTCATCCCGAAGAATCTGTTATGGAGGCTTATCAAGCGGGACAAAGAATATTCGGTGAAAGTAAAGTGCAGGAATTAGTACCTAAGGCAGAGCATTTACCTAAGGATATTGAATGGCATTTTATCGGCCATTTACAAACGAATAAAATTAAATATATTATTCCGTTTGTAAGTCTGATTCATAGTGTCGATTCATTTAAACTTTTAAACGAAATCAATAAGGAGGCTCAAAAAAAGAATCGTGTTGTCGACTGTTTGCTTCAGTTTCATATTGCAGAAGAAGAGACCAAGTTTGGTCTTTCTCCTGATGAAGCCAAAGAGTTCTTGTCTGCCGGACGACTTGCTGAATTAAAAAATGTACGTATTGTGGGCGTCATGGGGATGGCAACATTCAGTGATGATCAGCATCAGGTGCGCAAAGAGTTTAAAAGTCTGAAAATGATCTTTGATACATTGAAAAAAACATACTTCGAAGATAAAGAATATTTTAAACAAATATCGATGGGGATGTCTGATGATTATACAATTGCAATCGAAGAAGGTAGCACATTGGTAAGAATCGGAAGTTCGATCTTCGGAGTTCGAAATTATTAAACAAATTAGCAATTCGCTTAAACTGATTAACCATGGTGAATTTAGAAGTAATATACGCAGGGTTAAAACTACGAAACCCTTTTATTGTTAGTAGTTCAGGATTGACAAATACAGTAGAGAAATGTGTCGCTTTGAACAAAGCCGGTGCAGGTGCTATTGTATTGAAATCATTGTTTGAAGAGCAATTGGATATAATGTCAACACAATACCTGAGCACGTCTGATTATCCGGAAGCCGAAGACTATATCAAACAATATGTACAGGCTGAAAGAATGGAAGAGTATAAAACATTGGTGAAACAAGCTTCGGAAGCATGTGATATTCCGATTATTGCCAGTGTAAACTGCTATCGCAACGGACAGTGGACCAAGTTCGCAAAAGCTATTCAGGATGCAGGTGCTTCGGCTCTCGAACTTAATATCTCTTTGCTGGATACTTCCAAAGAAGGAATGAATGTGACTCAGGCTCATGTAGACATTGTTCGCAGCGTCGTTAAAGAGTTGTCAATACCGGTTATTGTTAAGATCGGGGAAAATCATGACAATCTGGTCCAATTGGTAGAATCACTTAAAGGAGCCGGAGCTAAAGCTGTTGTATTATTCAATAAATATTATCCTGTGGATATTAATATTGATACACTGCAAATGACCGTAGGTAATATCTTCAGCCGCAAAGGAGACTTAAGTCATATGTTGAGATGGGTAGGGGTGATTTCCGGTAAAACATCCAATATAGATATATCTGCATCTACAGGTGTACTTGAGTGGGAAGATGCCGTAAAAGTTATCCTTTCAGGGGCAACAACGGTACAGTTGTGTACGACGGTTTACGAAAACGGTAATGATGTGATCAGCCAGATGGAAACTTGTCTGGAAGCCTGGATGGACAAACAAGGTTTTGATTCTCTGGCAGAGTTCCGTGGCAAACTCAACTACAGAGATATTAATGATCAGAGCTTCTACGAACGCACTCAATTCATGAAGTACTTTACAAACAGAGAATCCAAATAATTCAACGAATGTCTGATACACTGAACACATGATGAAACTCATATTACCAAAATCCAGAGATGAAATATCTGATATCGTATTGGATGGCTATAACTCAATGGTTGTTATAGGCGCTAACGGATCGGGTAAAAGCCGTTTTGGAACGGAGATAATTAAAAAGAATAAGAATGCAGTTAAGATTTCTGCATTGAATTCACTGTATTTCTTTGTCCCGGAGCGCAAAAACAAAACCAAAGATCAGATTTTGGAAATAGTCGGAGAAAAAGATCATTTATCTGAATTCGAAAGACTTAAGGTCGTACTGATGCAAGATGAAATTGAAGCATCCATAATGTTCAGGCAGGCAGCACTGTCAGGTAAGGAATTGATTCTTTCCGAAACCAGGTTTGATAAACTTAGTCGGATATGGTCTAAACTGTTACCCTACAGTCAATTGATTATTCAGGATAAATCCTTTCGTGTAAAAACATCGTATGATGTCAATCATTACGATATTAATAGATTAAGTGACAGCGAGAAAATCATATTCTATCTGATAGGATCGGTTTTGTTGCTGCCACCTAATGCTATTGCCGTTATCGACGAACCCGAACTGCATATCAACGAATCGGTATTATCAGGGATTTGGGATGAGCTTGAAATGGTTCGTCCGGATTGTTCCTTTGTTTATCTGACTCATAATATCGATTTCGCATTATCGCGGATCAATGCGAAAAAGTTTTGGATCAAATCGGTAGATTTTGAAAATCATATATGGGATTATGGCGAGATTACCTCTTTCGAAAATATACCCGAAGATCTTTATATGGAGATTCTCGGTAGCCGTAAACCGCTCTTGTTTATAGAAGGAACCGAACACAATAGTATTGACAGTAAACTCTATCCGTTTATTTTTACAGATCATACCGTGAAGGCACTCGGCGGATGTGCCAAAGTGATTGAGACTACTAAGGCTTTTGCCGAACAACTCCGTTTTCATCTGATGAAGGTTCATGGAATTGTCGATCGGGACCGGCGTACAAATGATGAGGTCGATTATCTCAGACGTAACAATATTTATGTGCCTGAGGTTGCTGAAGTCGAAAATTTTCTGATGCTTGAACCCGTGATAAAAGCTGTTGCTACAAGAATGTTGAAGAATCCCGATATTGTATTTTCTGAACTTAAACAGAATGTCCTGAGATTGTTTCAGGAAGATCTTCAATCACAAGCTCTCTTGCACACACGTCATCGGGTAAGAAGACAAATAGAACTTATGATTGACCGCAGAGTTACTGATATTTCCGAACTGGAAGATCATATATCAAAACTCACAGAAAATTATAACACAAAATCTATCTATGAGAATCTGATAACAGAATTTCAACAGTATATTGATAAAGGTAGCTATAATGATATATTACGCGTATATAATCAAAAAGGATTATTACCCCGGAGTCGTATTCTTCAAATGTGCGGAATCAGTACCAAGGAGGCGTATATTACATTTATCTTATCTCTGCTGAAAGAAGATAAAAAAGAAGCATTCGAAATTCGTAAAGCAATCAAAGAGGCACTGCTAATTACTGATTTTTAGTTTTTTTGATTCAAAATACGCAATTATTGATGACAAAAAGAGATAATTTCTTATTTTTGTCAATAATAATTGTAATAGTATGATAAGTAAAATAATTGAAGAGTCTAAAATTCAACAGGCTAAGAAGTTAATCGAAAAGAGTCAGAAGATTATTGTCGTATCTCATACCTCACCGGACGGAGATGCAGTAGGCTCTTCATTGGCAATGTATCATTTTTTACTAGAACTGGAGAAAGATGTTCAGGTTATTTTGCCTGATGCTTTTCCCGATTTCCTTAATTGGTTAAATGCTAGTGGGGATATTCTTTTGTATGATAAATATCCGCAATATGCCATTGAAGCATTTGAAGCGGCTGATTTAATCCTGTGTATGGACTTTAATTCGCACCATCGTGTAGGAGAAAATCTGAAACAACTGCTGGATAAATCCTCTGCAAAGAAAATACTTATTGATCACCATTTAGACCCGGATCAAACCTTTGATGTTTCCATCTCGTATCCTTCTATGTGTGCAACAGCAGAAGTCGTTTTCAGACTGATCTGTCGCATGGGTTATTTTGAGGAAATTAATCGAAATTGTGCCGAGGCTATTTATACGGCTATGATGACCGATACGGGACGCTTTTCTTATAATTCAGACTCTCCGGAAATATATTATATTATAGCTGAGCTGATCAAGAAAGGGGTAAACAAAGACGAAATACATCGCCGCGTTTATCAGAACGAATCTTTGGATCGTATGCGCTTGCGTGGATATGTGATTTACGAAAAAATGAGAGTTATACCGACCTTGCAATGTGCCGTTATCACTCTGACTGAAGAAGAAATGCTGCATTTCAATTGTCAGAAAGGCGACACCGAAGGCTTGGTTAATATACCGCTTGACATTAAAGGGGTAAACTGCTCGGTTCTTTTTAAAGAAGACAGACAAGCAGGTAAAATCAAGATATCTTTCCGTTCGATCGGAAATATAGCCGTAAATGAATTATCTAACAAGTATTTTAATGGCGGAGGTCATAAGAATGCAGCAGGGGGTAGCTGGTATGCATCTATGGAAGAAGCAGTCGAGTTATTTAAAAAAGTACTTCCGGATTATATGTAAATAATAAATCTATTAATAAAATACAGATGAGAAAAATATTTTATTTCGTTTCTTTGATGCTTATGGGTGCTATGATGGCAACATCATGTAGCAAAACGAAATCCTACTCTGAGCTTTTAAAAGAGGAGAAAGATGCAATCAAAAAATTTATCAGAGACAGCTCTTTGATTATCGTTGATGAATTCCCTGAAAAGTTTGGAGAGAAAGTCTATTATAAATATCAACGTTATAACGATGCTGACGTTGCCGAAGTATATGTGCATGTCGTATCATACGGCGACACAACCAAAATGGCCAAAGATGGCTCTATCGTGTATGTGCGTATGGCTGACGTTTATAACATAAAAGATAATACAATCTTCTTCCGTAATAATATTTTCCCGGAAGGATCTCAACCTTATCAGTTTACTTATTCTGATCCTTACTCAACTTCTGACGGAGGATGCTTAGGTTGGGCTTTGCCACTGAATAAAATTGGTAAGGGTGCAATCGTGAAAATGATTATCGGATCAAAATCAGGTTTACCGGATCAGCAAAAAACTGTGGTTCCGTTGTATTATCCAAAACTGGAATACACACAAATTCAATAATTCTAATATGACACTTATTAAATCTATTTCCGGAATCAGAGGAACAATCGGAGGTAAAGCAGGCGAAGGATTAAATCCTTTGGATATCGTAAAATTCACTTCTGCCTACGCTACTTTCATCCGCAGAACAACAACTGTAAACACGAATAAAATCGTTGTGGGTCGCGATGCCCGCATATCTGGCGAAATGGTTCAGCACATTGTGGTTGGAACATTAATGGGTATGGGCTTTGATGTTGTAAACATCGGATTGGCAACGACGCCTACAACTGAGTTGGCGGTAACAATGGAGAATGCTTGTGGTGGTATTATTCTTACAGCAAGTCACAATCCGAAACAATGGAATGCACTTAAACTTCTGAATGAAAAAGGTGAATTCCTGAATGCTGCAGAAGGTAAAGAAATTCTGGCGCTTGCAGAAGCAGAAGATTTCGATTTTGCAGAAGTTGATGCTTTAGGCAAAGAAACAATTGATACAACATATACACAAAAACATATTGAGAGTGTCTTAGCTCTTGATCTTGTAGATGTAGATGCAATTCGTAATGCAAACTTTAAAGTGGCTATCGACTGTGTAAACTCGGTAGGGGGTGAAGCTTTGCCGGCTTTACTTGATGCTTTAGGTGTTGCTAAAGTCGAGAAATTATATTGTGAACCGAATGGAGAGTTTCCGCATAACCCGGAACCGCTTCCGGAGCATTTGACAGAAATTTCTGCACTTATGAAAGACGGAAAAGCGGACATTGGCTTCGTGGTCGATCCTGATGTGGACCGTCTGGCTGTCGTTTGTGAAGATGGCTCTATGTTTGGCGAAGAATATACACTTGTAGCTGTAGCTGATTACGTATTGTCTAAGACACCCGGAAATACGGTGTCTAACCTAAGTTCGACAAGAGCTCTTCGTGATGTAACACGCGGATATAATTGTGATTACAATGCTTCTGCCGTTGGCGAAGTAAATGTAGTCGAAAAGATGAAAGCTACAAATGCTGTAATCGGTGGTGAAGGTAATGGTGGTGTAATCTATCCTGCAAGCCATTACGGTCGTGATGCATTAGTTGGTATTGCATTATTGCTTACTCATCTGGCAAACAAAAAGAAAAGTGTTACTGCTCTTAAAGCAGAATACCCTCCTTATTGTATTGCTAAACAAAAAGTGCAACTTACTCCAAGCATTGATGTAGATGCAATTCTTGAAGAAGTTAAGAAGCGCTATGCGGCATATGAAATCAACGATATTGATGGTGTGAAAATTGATTTTCCTGAAAAATGGGTTCATTTAAGAAAATCCAATACAGAGCCTATCATTCGTATTTATGCCGAAGCTGCTACAATGGATGAAGCTGAAGCTTTAGCTGCTGATATTATGAACGTGATCAAAGAGATCGCAAAATTATAATTCAATACAGCAAGCTCTGCATCAGTCAATGATGCAGAGCTTGTTTTTTAACTGTTTGGTTAAGTTGTCTGTCAAAACGTCTGAATTAAGAGGATTTTGTAAACTTATATCTTTACTGATTGTTTTATGAATGATTTTTAATTTAGAAAATACTTAATCACAAATAACTTATTCTATGAAAAAGGTTTTATTATCATTAGTTGCTGTTGCAGCTTTGACGTTTGCTTCTTGCGATGCTAAAAAAGAAGTATTGGATGCAAAAACATTAAGCGGAGCTTGGAATGTTGTTGAATTGAATGGCGCATCAATCACTCCATCTGAAGAAACTCCTTATTTGGATCTTAATTTCCAGGATAACCGTTTAGCTGGTAGTGGCGGATGTAACCGTTTAATGGGACAAATTGTTACTTCTGATTCTATTAAATCAGATATCTCTTTTCCTGCAACTGCTACTACAATGATGGCTTGTCCTAATATGGATAAAGAAACAGAATTCTTGAAAGCATTGTCTGAAGTAAAATCTGTTGAGACAATGAAAGACGGTAAAGTTGGTTTCGTTGGTGCTGACAATAAAGTATTATTTGTTGTAGCTAAACGCAATTAATAAAGTTTTAAAGAGTAAAGAGTCTGTCTGACTGTATGGTTAGACAGACTCTTTTTTTTTATCTGCTGCTCCGGAGGTCAAATCAAGACCTGCGTACCCATTTCACCACTGGTTACTCGTCAAATTGATTTATCCAAACAAATATCCCCGCCAGCAGCACCACAACCCACAGCCAATGGTTACTTCGCGGCTTCTCTCTATCCGTCAGCAAAACATCCTCACGTACCGATTCATCCACCGTATCAGTCCGTATCCGTACCGTATCCCTTCGGCACGCGATGTCGATCAGACCATCCGCCTGTTTGGTCAGCATGATCCCGCTCACCGTAGCCTTATTGTCCGAATGCGATCGAATCGTGTGACCCGTCGGCAGATTACGGATAGCATCCTCCGCAATCACCAGCCGCTCCGTTTCGGGAAGCAGGATCACCTCTTGCCGGAGCCTCACCGTCTCTCGGTTCACCGTCCTGTCCGATACCGTTTTCGTCGAGAGGCAACCGACGCAGCAAAGGACACTGATGCCTGTGCCTGCAATGACTAACCTCCTCCAAAACCCGCTCCAGCCGATAAATCTTCCTCCGCA
>JBOFIZ010000299.1:0-1295 GCA_051650425.1 Bacteroidales bacterium | reverse complement strand
TTGTGGTAACATCTTGCTGAATTACCAAAATATCATTATATTTATTATTTACATTGGTTTCAGAGTTAATAACTTGTGTTCTAATATTTTCAACATCTGTTTTAACTTGTTGTGACACCAATGCAGCAGAGTTCGCTTGGGATGCACTTGCACTAGCTTGTGAAGCAGAAGCGTCAGCTCTTTCAGCGCTAGCTTGAGCTTGTTTTGCATAGTTTTCAGCACTATCTACAAATTTAGGGTCTTCCGCTGCTATTACTTCAAATAATCCACTCATTTATTTCTCCTATGTATATGTGTATATTTAATAATACATATTATAACCATCACCACTACCACCCCAATATAACAATGAACTACCAGCAACCTTTTCACGCTCAATTTGTTCATTTAATGTAGCTAACATAGACATTGCTTGTTGTTCCCAATAAGAACTTTCTTCCATATTAGATAGATAAGCAAAACCATAAGAACAAATTAATGCCATAAGAATATCACCAGCAGCAATCAAATAAAGATTGGTATCTTCACCATTAACTAATGTATTAGGTGTGACAAAATAAGAGTATTCAATTTGGATAGGTTTTTTAGCAGCAATATTTAAAAGATAACGATTACCAAGTCGTGCGAAACCAGTAGGATAATTATCATCTAATGGTACATCATTCAATGTTTCAAGAGTTCTCCAATATAATACTTCATTTGTATCTACAATCCTAATAAGTTTAAGTTCAAGCAAATTAGTTGGGATTGGTATTTCTTTATCTCCAACATCAATAGTATAAAACAAACTCTTTTCGGCAGCAGGATGGCGAAGAATACGGTCTAAAACATCATGTGCTTTACGATACCAAAAAGGTATTTTAGAAACTGTAGTATCATCATTTCTGTTTAATTGTTCTTTAACTTCTCTTATTAAATCTGAAAATTTAGTAAATGCAGCCATTATAGTCTCCTTTACTTATGTACTTTACGGTATTTTGGATTAACACAAAATTTAGAATAGTCAGGAGAGTTAAGTTTATTAAAAATGTATTTACTTACTTCTTCTTGTGGGATACCTTTATCACTTGCTTCTTGTCTCCAAAACCAATATAGTTCTTCTGGAATACGGTGTGTTTCTTCCATAACACTGTGACCACGAGCAATAACATCATAGTTATTATAATCACGTTGGCATTGGTCAACAAAACTTGTAAGGTCTGCATCAAAAGTTAAATAGAGATTGCCATCTTCTTCTACTAATTTTTGAACAGAGTTACCATGAATGTTTGTAATAATAGTATTAGACATATAAC
>JBOFIZ010000298.1:0-8713 GCA_051650425.1 Bacteroidales bacterium | reverse complement strand
TTAGCACCTGTAGGTGACGAATGGCAATCTCCTGAGAATCTGGCTCTGAACAAAGAGCAGCCACGTGCTTATTTCTTTTCATTCGACAATGTCGAAAACGCACGTAAATTTTTACCCGAGAATAGTAAATACTGGAAGTCTCTGAACGGAGAATGGGATTTCAACTGGGCCCCTGATCCTGAATCAAGACCTAAGAACTTCTATGAAACAGATTTCAACTCTTCATCGTGGGATAAATTAAATGTTCCTTCTAACTGGAATATTGAGGGGATTCAGAAAGATGGCAGCCTGAAATATGGCGTACCTATCTATGTAAATCAACCTGTAATTTTCCAACATAAAGTTGCTGTAGATGACTGGCGCGGAGGTGTTATGCGTACCCCTCCTCCTCACTGGACAACATATAAACATAGAAATGAAGTTGGTTCTTACCGCCGTGACTTTGATATACCTGAAGATTGGGACGGTCGCGAAGTATTTATCAGCTTTGATGGTGTAGATTCATTTTTCTATTTGTGGATTAATGGTCAATATGTAGGTTTCTCTAAGAACTCGCGTAATACGGCTAACTTTAACATTACTCCTTATCTGAAAAAAGGTAAGAATGTTGTTGCTGCCGAAGTATATCGTAGCTCCGACGGTTCTTTCCTTGAAGCGCAGGATATGTTCCGTCTTCCTGGTATTTTCCGTACAGTTGCATTATATGCTTCGCCGAAGGCACATATCCGTAACCTGAATGTGATTCCTGATCTGGATGAAACATATACTGACGGTGTATTGAACATCACAGCAGATGTTCGCAATCTTGGTAAAAAGAAAATTAAGGATCATACAATTGAATATACATTGTATGAGCACGAATTATATTCGGATAACAACAAAAAAGTTCCGAACGTAATTGCTACAGCCAAATTAGATATGGTCAATCCAAATCAGGTTGGCGAAGCTGTTACACAATTAAAAATGAAAGCGCCTAAGAAGTGGTCTGCTGAAGAGCCGTACCGTTATACTCTGGTTGCTGAATTAAAAGACGCAAAAGGTAAAGTTGTTGATGTAGCTTCTTCTATCGTAGGTTTCCGCGAAGTGGAGATCAAAGATACACCTGCTTCTCAGGATGAATTCGGTTTAGCTGGCCGTTACTATTATGTGAATGGTAAACCGGTTAAATTAAAAGGAGTAAACCGACATGAATCAAATCCTGAAACAGGACACGTTATCTCCCGCGATTTGATGGAGCAGGAAGTGATGTTAATGAAACAAGGAAATATCAACCACGTTCGTAACTCTCACTATCCGGATGATCCTTACTGGTACTTCCTATGTGATAAATACGGTATCTATCTGGAAGATGAAGCCAATCTCGAGTCTCATCAATATTATTATGGCACTGCTTCTTTGTCTCACCCGAAAGAGTGGGAAAAAGCTCACGTTGCACGTGTAATGGAAATGGCTCATGCGAATGTTAACAATCCGTCAATCGTTATCTGGTCTTTAGGAAATGAGGCTGGTCCGGGTGATAATTTCGTAACGGCTTACAACGCATTGAAGAAATTTGACAAATCCCGTCCTGTACAATATGAAAGAAACAATAATATTGTGGATATGGGATCGAATCAGTATCCTTCAATCGCATGGACACGTGAAGCGGTCAAAGGTAAATATAACATTAAATATCCGTTCCATATTTCAGAATATGCTCACTCAATGGGTAATGCCTGTGGTAATCTGGTTGATTACTGGGATGCTATCGAGTCAACAAACTTCTTCTGCGGAGGTGCTATCTGGGATTGGGTAGATCAGTCTATGTATCACTATGACCCGAAAACAGGTGAGCGTTACTTTGCTTATGGCGGTGACTTCGGTGATACTCCAAATGACGGACAGTTTGTAATGAACGGTATTGTTTTCGGTGATCTTTCTCCGAAACCTCAATATTATGAAGTGAAGAAGGTTTATCAAAACATTGATGTAAAACCGGTTGATCTTCAAAAAGGAACATTTGAAGTATTTAATAAATACTACTTCAAGAATCTTGGAGATTATAAAGCGAAATGGTTCTTGTACGAAAACGGTATAGAAAAACAAAGCGGAGATTTAGCTTTGGGTGATATCCCGGCACGTACTCGCAAAACGGTTGCAATCCCTTACGGTTATGCTAATCTGGATCCACAATCGGAGTATTTCGTAAAAGTCCAATTCTTGTTGAAGGATAATCAGCCATGGGCTTCGAAAGACTATGTTCAGGCTGAAGAACAATTTGCATTGAAAGCGCCTGAAAACAAAACATTAATTTCAGATGCAGCTATGCAAGGTGGCAAATTGGCTGTCAATAATGTTGCAACAGGCATTAAAGCTGTAAAAGGAGACAACTTTGAAGCTCAGTTCGATATGAATAAAGGAACTATTCATAAGTTGATTTACGATAATCAGGTAGTTATTGAAGAAGGTAAAGGTCCGCAACTGGATGCAATGAGAGCCTTTGTTAATAATGATAACTGGTTCTATTCTCAATGGTTTGAGAAAGGATTACACAACCTGAATCATGTAGCAAAAGATGCAAAGATTCTTACAAAAGAAGATGGCCGCATCGTATTATCTTTCGTTGTAGAGTCACAAGCTCCTAACGGTGCTAAGATTCTGGGTGGAACAAGTACAGGTAAAAACAAAATTGAAGAAATGACTGGCCGTAAATTCGGTGCTGAAGACTTCAAATTTACAACAAGCCAGATCTGGACAGTATATAAAGACGGTTCGATCGAATTGCAGTCAAGCATCACTTCGAATCAGCCTTCTACTGTTCTTCCACGTTTGGGATACATCATGGAGATTCCTCAGCAATACGGTAATTTCACTTACTACGGAAGAGGTCCGATCGGGAACTACAACGACCGTAAAACAGCTCAGTTTGTTGAGTTACACCAAAGTACAGTAGCTGATCAGTTTGTAAACTTCCCGAAACCTCAGGAAGTAGCAAATCACGAAGATGTACGCTGGTGTTCACTAACAAACAACAGTGGCAAAGGTGCTATTTTTGTTGCAACGGGCAATATGTCAACTCAGGCTCTGCCTTATACGGCTGTTGATATGATCTTAGCGAGTCATCCGCATCAGTTACCTGAGGCTAAAGATACTTATCTTCGTCTGGATGTAGGTGTTACAGGTCTTGGTGGTAATAGTTGTGGTCAGGGTGGTCCGCTGGAGCAAGATCGTATTTTTGCAGGTCATAACAATATGGGATTCATTATCCGCCCGGTTCAATCAGCTAATCAGCTTATGGCATTAGCGAATGTAGCACCTGCAGGTGATTTACCAATTTCGATTACACGCAGTCGTGCAGGTAATGTTGAAATTGCATCACTGGATACTACTGCGACAATCCTTTATAGATTAAATAATAAAGGTAAAGCGATTGAATACACTGCACCTATCGCTTTACGCGACGGAGGTACAATTGAAGCCTGGTACAAACAAAGTCCTGAAATCAAAATCAGTACTTCATTTGATAAAATCCAGATCGTTCCGTTAGAGGTAATTTCTTCAAGTAGTGAAGAGACAGGAGAAGGAAATGCTTCTCACCTGACTGATGGCGATCCGAATTCAATCTGGCACACCATGTATTCGGTTACGGTAGCTAAACATCCTCACTGGGTAGATTTAGATGCCGGAGAAGAAAAAGCGATTATCGGATTTACATTCCTGCCTCGTCAGGATGGATCAAACGGCAGAATCAATTCTTATCAGATCCAGATCAGTAAAGACGGTAAAGAATGGGGTGACCCGATTGTGAAAGGAAACTTCCCTAACAATGCTGAAGAACGTAAAGTTATGTTTGACAAAGCTGTTAAAGGAAGATATATCCGCTTTACAGCATTGAGCTCTCATGGAAATCAGGACTATGCATCAGGTGCCGAAATTGGTATTCTTGCTGAATAGATACTTCTAATTCAATTGAGTTAAAATAAAAAGGGATTGTCCGATGATAACGGACAATCCCTTTTCTTTTTAACCTATCTGTAGTTTTTTGAACTCCATATTTTTCAGATCCAGTGTCAGCAATTGATTGACTAAAGGTTTCCCGAAACCTGTAAGTATTTTAATTGCTTCCGTTGCCTGTAAACTTCCGACAACTCCGGGCACTGAACCGATAACTCCTAAAGGATGATTCTTCTTTTCTCCGGCAAATTCTTTCGGATAAAGATCCGAGTAGGATCCTGCTTCGCGATAATTAAAAACCGAAAGCTGTCCGTGAAACTCCCCTATGCTTCCGTAAACATAAGGAACTGCGAACTCAGAGGTCACTTCATCAATCAAATAACGTGTTTCGAAATTATCACATCCATCCAGAACGATATCATATCCCCGAATCACCTCTCTGGCATTTTCCTCAGTTAATCGATACGGATAAGTCTCAATTACACACTCACTGTTGAGTTGCTGAAGAGTCTTACTTGCCTCATAGACCTTTGAGGAATCTAATTGTGATTCGCGATACAAAATCTGTCTTTGCAGATTAGTCAGAGAAACGACATCGTTATCAATCAATCCGATCCTTCCTACTCCTGCAGCTGCCAGATATAAAGCAATCGGCGAACCCAATCCTCCTACTCCTACTATCAGTGCCGAAGCTTTTCTCAGTTTCTCCTGCCCTGCTTCGCCGAAATCCGGAATCAAATGATGTCTGTTATATCTCTCTTCCATACTATCAGTCTAATACGTGATCCCAATCTTTCCAAATCACTTCATATCCTGTTGCCTGAACCGAGCGGCGAATAACCTCCGGATGACGATTATCCGCCATCTCAAATTGTTCCAATGCATTCGGATAGGAGAAATAGCCCCCCGGCTCTGTTTTTGAACCCGCACTCATCGAGGTTACCCCTAATTGTGTCATATTATTACGGAATTCAGGGAGCTCCCGGGTAGATAAAGCCAGTTCAACATCATGATCGAACAAACGGAAAGCAAACATGAGCTGAGCCAGCTCTCTGTCTTTCATGATCACATTCGGTTTAAAACCTTCTCCCGTATGAGGACGCATTCTTGGAAAAGAAATAGAAAATTTCGTTCTCCAATATTTTTTTTGCAAATAGCGAAGATGCATAGCCATCATTGTGACATCCGTTTTCCAGTCTTCCAATCCGATTAAAACACCAAGCCCCATCCGGTGAATACCGGCTTTACCTAAACGATCATAGGTATCCAGACGATATTTAAAGTCGCGCTTCTTTCCTTTCGGATGATATATCGGATAACGCTCCTGATTGTATGTTTCCTGATAGATATATACACTGTTCAGACCTGCGCGAATCAAGCGTTCATAATCTTCTTGCTCCATCGGCTGAACTTCAATCGAAATGGATGAAAAGTAAGGCTTTATGAGATTTATTGCATTTTCAAGATATTCAACGCCTGCATGTTTGGGAGATTCGCCCGTCACCAACAGAATATGTTCAAACTGACCTAATTCTTTGATCGCTTTTACTTCATTCAGAATTTCTTCATCAGTAAGAATAATCCTTTTTATCTTATTTTCATGATTGAATCCGCAGTAGACACAGTGATTCGTACACGCATTTGTCAAATAAAGAGGAATATAAAACTGAATTGTTTTTCCAAACCGACGTTGAGTCAATTGTCTGCTTTTAGCAGCCATCTGCTCCAGATAAGGCGCAGCTGCCGGAGAAATTAACGCTTTAAAATCTTCGATATCCAATCGCTCTTTATTAAGAGCGATCCGGACATCCGTATCGTTTTTCGAAGCGATACTTTTAGAAACAGACTCCCAGTCTATCTCATCTATCTGATTGATATAGTCTTTTTGCATTTTACTATTCGTGCTCAATACACTCTTTTGATAATTTCATTGCACAGAAGTTCGGTCCGCACATCGTACAGTAGTCTTCATCGCTATGAGATCCTTCTTTATAATATTCCAAAGCTCTCTCCGGATCAAGAGATAAGTTAAACTGATCTTTCCATCTGAAGTCAAAACGAGCTTTACTCAAGGCGTAATCACGAACATGAGCTCCCGGATGACCTTTTGCCAAATCCGCAACATGTGCAGCTATCTTATATGTGATAACCCCATTGCGTACGTCCTCTTTATTTGGTAATCCCAGGTGTTCTTTAGGAGTTACATAACAAAGCATGGCTGTACCCAACCATCCGATCTGAGCAGCACCGATAGCAGAAGTTATATGATCATATCCCGGTGCGATATCCGTTGTCAGAGGTCCTAATGTATAGAAAGGAGCTTCATGGCAAGATGTTAACTGTCTGTCCATGTTCTCTTTGATTTTATGTAACGGAACGTGCCCCGGACCTTCAATAATTACCTGTACATGTTTATCCCATGCCTTTAAGGTCAATTCGCCCAATGTATCCAGTTCGGCAAACTGAGCATCATCGTTCGCATCATGAATAGATCCCGGACGCAAACCGTCTCCTAAAGAAACAGCTACATCATATTGTGAAAGAATATCACAGATCTCGTCAAAGTGCTCATACAGGAAGCTCTCCTTTTTATGGACTTTACACCACTTCGTCATGATAGATCCTCCACGCGAAACAATCCCTGTTAAACGCGTATTGGCTAAATTTACGTTGGCTAATTTAATCCCTGCATGAATCGTGAAATAGTCTACACCTTGTTCAGCCTGCTCAATCAACGTATCCCGATAAATTTCCCAGGTAAGATCTTCTACTTTACCGTTTACTTTTTCCAAAGCCTGATAAATAGGAACCGTTCCTACCGGTACCGGACAGTTACGAATAATCCATTCACGAGTTTCGTGAATATTATCACCTGTCGATAAATCCATCAGAGTATCACCACCCCAGCGACAACTCCATACCGCTTTCTCAATTTCCTCTTCAATACCCGAAGACATCGCAGAGTTTCCGATATTGGTATTGATTTTAACCAGGAAGTTACGTCCGATAATCATCGGCTCCGCTTCAGGGTGATTAATATTTGCAGGAATAATTGCTCTTCCTTTGGCTATTTCATCACGTACAAATTCGGGAGTAATATGAGTTTTTATTCCTAGTGCCTCGTTATTCATATTCTCACGAATAGCGACATACTCCATTTCGGGAGTAATAATTCCCTGACGAGCCAATGCCATTTGAGTCACGACCTTACCTTCTTTTGCTTTATAGGGCAAATGACGATTTTTGAACCGTATTTTATCCAGCGTAGCGTCGTCCTCACGCATACGCCCGTATTCTGATGTAAGCTGTGTAAGCTGTTCAATATTTTCATCCGACTTAATCCAGCTTTCACGTAAACGTGGTAGTCCCAGTTCCAAGTCAATCAATGCTTCAGGATCAGTATAAGGACCACTTGTATCGTACAATACAACCGGATCATGAGGAGTACGCACACGTTTACCATCAACAACCTTGACAGAATCCGTCAGATTAACCTGACGCATAGCCACCTGTATAGGAAATAATTTACCTGCAACGAAAATCTTTTCAGAGTTAGGAAAAGGGGTTCTTGTTATTTTTGTATTCATAATTAAATAAGGTATAATAAAATATGGTTCTTAATCATTTAAAAATGCAGTAAGCGGGCTGCTAGCTTCTGCACGACTTAGCTGAGCCGGTAAACCTGACTCAAAAGCTTCGCGTCCTGCTTCGACAGCTTTGCGGAATGCATTTGCCATTACAACAGGATTCCCGGCCACAGCGATAGCTGTGTTTACAAGAACTGCATCAGCACCCAACTCCATCGCTTCGGCTGCATGAGAAGGCGCACCAATACCTGCATCAACAATAACAGGCACATTACTTTGTTCAATAATAATTTTCAGGAAATCGCGAGTCAGCAAACCTTTATTGGTCCCGATAGGTGCACCCAAAGGCATTACTGCAGCAGAACCAACTTCTTCCAAACGCTTACATAATACAGGATCTGCCTGAATATATGGCAAAATAATAAAGCCCATCTTAGCCAATTCTTCTGTCGCTTTCAAGGTTTCGATAGGATCCGGTAATAAATAACGCGGATCGGGATGAATCTCCAGTTTCAGGAAATTGGTTTCGAACGCTTCACGTGCAAGCTGAGCTGCAAATACAGCCTCTTTTGCATTTCTTACTCCTGATGTATTTGGCAATAGCTGAATTTGCGGATTCTTTATATGATGGAGCATCTGATCATCCTCGTTATTCATATCAATGCGCTTCATTGCTACTGTCACCATCTCTGTTGCTGAGGCTGTAATAGCCTTAGCCATCTCTTCATTTGAGCTGAATTTGCCTGTTCCGAGGAACAGGCGTGAAGAGAATTCTTTCTCTCCGATTTTTAATTTAGACATTTTCATATATCGTTTTTAAGACTAATTCGATGTAACCTTCTGTTGTTTCGCCTTCTTCCGGTGACGATTCCGATACGGCATAACGACCTCTTAATCCTGAAGACATAGCAACTCCATGAACACCTGTTTTCATAATGGATGGAATATCTTCCAATGTAATTCCTCCGATAGCTATGATCGGTGTATTTATACCTTTTTCTCTACACTTCTCCAGGATCGAACGATATCCTTCAACACCTAAAACCGGACTTAAATTATCTTTGGTTTGTGTAAAGCGATAAGGTCCTAAACCTATGTAATTGACACCCTCAGATACTAATCGTTCAATATCTTCAAATGTGTTTGCCGTACCTCCGATAATAGTATTATTCCCCATCAGTCTGCGTGCTTCT